>NZ_JBEPQB010000006.1:0-238095 GCF_040547625.1 Porphyrobacter sp. MBR-155 | reverse complement strand
AGAAAGTGATACCATCGCGCATCCTCCCTGAATCGCACGTCGGCAAGCCTCTGGGAATCCCTAAATGGACTCTTTCGTTCCGGTCAATCCACTAGTTAACATTCCATAGGATAAATGACATGACGTGTGGACAGCAAACCGCCATTATCGTTAGCGTAATTCTCTCCTGCTTTTTCGTGCATCTTGGCTTTCTGATTCAAACCAGCGCCCGTCAGGTAAGCGAATATCCACATTGCGTGGGTTGGTTCGGGGTCGAGGACGAACGTTGTAAAACAGATCAAGTCTTTGACAGACTCAGGTCTTCGGTTGGTCTGCCGTGAAGACCTTAAGCGGGGTTTCCTATGGCGCACTTTGCGGCTGGCCCGACCAAGCTGTGTTTCGTGCTTGATGCCTAGCTAACAGCCGTCCCCATGCTTCGCCTTTAGCTTTCGCAGCACCAGCGCGCTTTGCGCCCATTGCGGGGTTTTCCCCGGCACAAGTGCCCGCCCATTGGCAGGCACGGAAATGGCGGCTGGCGCGCCCGCTGTAGCCCGCGCTTCGAAGGCTTCCCGCGTTTCGTCCGGTTCGCGTGAGATAGAACCGCCGCCGATGATGAGCGTGCTCATAGGTTCGCCGGTTTCCCCATCGCAAAGGGAAATGACGCTAGGCACCTCGCAATAACGAATTAGATGAGGATCGCTAATCCTTCGACATAGGTCGGGAATTGCGGTCGCCATCGCAGCACCCGCCTGGCCTTGCCGTTGGCGACGCGGCGGTTCTCCATGTAGAATCCGCGCGCCATTTCCGAGAGGTTTGCGTTCGCCAGCGTCTCCAGCGGGGGGGGCGCCACGCCCATCAAACGGCAGGCGTGTTCGGTCACTTCATTGCCGCTGCACGGCAGATCGTCGCCAATATTATAGGCACCCGGCGGTGCGTCCTGTGTCAGCGCGGCGACGACGGCGCTGGCAATGTCATCAACATGGACGCGGCTGAACACCTGCCCCTGCAAATCGATCCGCCGCGCCTTACCCTCCTTCACTCGGTCGAGCGCGCTGCGCCCCGGCCCGTAGATCCCCGGCAGCCGGAACACCCGCGCGCTCATGTTCAGCCATGCGAGGTCAGCCTCGGCGCGGGCGTTCCTTCGGCCCTCTCCCGATTGCGCAATTGTGGGCGTCGCCTCGTCCACCCATGCGCCTTGTCTGTCGCCGTAAACACCGGTCGACGAGAGGTAACCTAACCACTGCCCCTCGAACTGGTCATAGTAGAAATCCAGCACCGGATCGATCCCGGATGACCGGTCTGGCGGAACCGAAGATAGGATATGCGTCGCCTTGTCCATGCGCTCAAGCACGGCAATGGCATCCATCCATTCGAGGTTGCCATTGCGGCCCGTAGCATCGACTCGCCACCCGCGCTCCCGCATCGCAGCGGCAATGCGCGTAGCTGTGTAGCCGAGGCCAAAGATCAGGAGATTGCTCATGCCTCTCACCTTGCCGTTCGCCCCGAGCAAAGTCGAGAGGTCGGGCGAATGTGTCTCGACTACGCTCAACACGAACGGGTAAAGGGCACGGCATGGATATCGCAACCACCCCCACCACCCCAGACGGCAACCCCGAACTCGCGGATGCCGCGCCGACCCCGCACGATCCCCCGGTGATCCGCCGCGAGGATTACCGACCATACCCGTGGCGCGTGCCGACGACGCATCTCGACTTCCAGCTGGGGCTTGAGGCGACGCAGGTCACGGCGACCCTGACGGTCGAACGCAACCCCGCCGCCGAACCCAGCCGCGAACTGCGCCTCAACGGCGACAGCCTTTCCGCGCTCAACGCCACCATCGACGGCGCGCCTGCGGATTGGCAGATGGACGGCCCCGATCTCGTTCTCACCTTGCCCGGCGACAAGCACACGGTCGCAATCGTCACCACCATCGACCCTGCCGCGAACACCCAGCTGATGGGCCTCTATGCCTCGAACGGGATGCTCTGCACCCAGTGCGAGGCCGAGGGCTTCCGCCGCATCACGTTCTTCCCCGACCGGCCCGATGTGCTGTCGACCTATACCGTGCGGATGGCGGGCGACGCATCGGCATTCCCGGTGCTGCTGTGCAACGGCAACCGCGTGGCCGAGGGTGTGAACGGCGATGGCACCCATTGGGCTGAATGGCACGATCCCTGGCCCAAGCCGTCCTATCTGTTCGCGCTGGTGGCGGGCGATCTGGTGGCCAATTCCAGACCCTTTACCACACAATCGGGCCGCGTAGTCGAATGCAACATCTGGGTGCGGGCCGATGACCTCGCGCGCACCGACCATGCGCTCGAATCGCTCCATCGAGCGATGAAGTGGGACGAGGACGTGTTCGGGCGCGAATATGACCTTGATCTCTACAACATCGTCGCCGTGTCCGATTTCAACATGGGAGCGATGGAGAACAAGGGGCTCAACGTCTTCAACACCAAATACGTGCTGGCCGACCCCGATACCGCGACAGATGGCGACTTTGACGCAGTCGAAGGCGTGATTGCGCACGAATATTTCCACAACTGGTCGGGCAACCGCGTGACCTGCCGCGACTGGTTCCAGCTTTCGCTGAAAGAAGGCTTCACCGTGCTGCGCGACCAATTGTTCTCGCAGGATATGCAGGGTGAGGCGGTCAAGCGGATCGAGGATGTGCGCATCCTGCGCGGCGCGCAGTTCCCCGAAGATGCCGGGCCGCTTGCCCACCCGATCCGGCCCGACTCTTACCGCGAAATCAGCAATTTCTACACCGCCACCGTCTATAACAAGGGTGCCGAAGTCATCCGCATGATGCGGACGATGGCGGGGTTGGAGCGGTTCCGCCAAGGCACCGATCTCTACTTCGATCGCCACGATGGCGAGGCGGCGACCTGTGAGGATTTCGTGCGTGCGATCGAAGACGGAGCGGGGCTTGATCTCACCCAGTTCCGCCGGTGGTATTCACAGGCCGGCACGCCGCGTGTGGTAGTGTCGCAGGCGCTGAATGGTGACACGCTGACACTGACGCTCAGGCAGACCGTGCCCCCCACCCCCGGCCAGCCCGACAAGGCGCCGATGCCAATCCCGCTGCGGGTGGTCGTGCATTCGCGGGGCGGCATGCTGGGGGCAGAACAGTTGATCGTGCTCACCGACGCGGAGCAGACCTTCACCCTCCCGCTCGCCGGGCCCGATCCGGTGGTGTCGATCAACCGCGGCTTCACCGCCCCGGTGGTGATTGATCGAGCTTTGGTGCGCGAAGACCTCGTGTTCCTCGCCGCGCAGGATGACGATCCCTTCGCCCGTTCCGAAGCCTTGCAGGAACTCGCTGTCAGTCACCTCGTCGGAATCGCGAGCGGCGAATTGTCGGTCGACGAAAAGGCCGCAGGCGAGGCGGCGATCATCGGCGCGTTCCGGTCGAGCATCGCTGACACCGCGCTCGATGATGCGATGCGCGGTGAATTGATGGTGCTGCCGTCAGAAAACTACCTGTTCGAAGTCATGGCCACAGGCGACCGGTTGGCCGACCCCGGCGCGATCCACGCTGCACGCGAAGGGTTGAAGGCGGCCATCGGCGTCGCGCTGGCAGATGATCTGCTGGCGCTTCACGCGCGCGCTTCGGCGGTCACGCTCGATGATCCGGCGGGACGGGGTGCGCGCAAGGTCAAGACTGCGGCGCTCGCGCTGATCGCGGCCGCCGATCCGGCGCGCGCCGCCACGCTTGCCGCGCAGCAATATGACGCGGCGGACAACATGACCGACCGGCAAGGCGCGCTGATGGTACTGTGCGGGCTCGATCATCCCGCGCGCGAAGAGAAGCTGGCGGCGTTCTATGATCGCTACCAGCACAACCCGTTGGTGGTGGACAAGTGGTTCACTTTGCAAGCGCTCTCGCTCCACCCCGATGTGATCGCGCAGGTCCGCAAGTTGGCCGAACACCCGGACTTCACCATGAAGAACCCCAACCGGGTGCGTTCTCTGCACATGGCGTTCGCGGGCAATCCCAAGGGCTTCCATGCAGCCAGCGGCGAAGGCTATCGGATGGTGGCGGACGTGATCCTCGCGCTGGATCCGATCAACCCGCAAACGGCGGCGCGGTTTGTCCCGTCACTCGGGCGCTGGCGGCGGATCGAGTCGGTGCGCGCGGCGTTAATGAAGGGCGAGCTTGAGCGGATCGCGGCGGCAGGAAACCTCTCGCGCGATACGTTTGAACAGGTCAGCCGCAGCCTCGATGGCTGAGATGCCCCCCTTTGCCATCGAGCGTTCAGTGCTGCTGGAAGGCATCCCGCACGGCTTTTTCGGCAGTGCAGGCGGCGCGCATCAATTCGGCTTTGGCGGGCCGGGCGATGCTGCGGATGTGCGAAAGCTGCGAGCGGAAGCGGCAGATGCGATACTGCCTGGCGGGCGGCTGGCCGCGCCGCATCAGGTGCATTCGCCCGATGTTGTGGTAGTGGATTATGCTTGGGATGATGCTGCCGAAGGTCGCCCGGTGGTCGATGCGGTTGTAACTGCCAAGCCCGGCATCGTGCTAGGCATCGTTACCGCTGATTGTGCGCCCATCTTGCTGGCTGACCGCGCGGCAGGGGTGATTGGCGCGGCCCATGCCGGGTGGCGCGGCGCGGTGGGCGGAGTGATTGCAAATACCGTCGCCGCGATGGAGCGCCTTGGCGCGCGGCGAAATGCAATCGCAGCAGTGATCGGGCCGACCATCGCGCAGGCCAGCTACGAAGTTGACGCCGCTTTCCGCGCGCAATTCGATGTCGCCGCGAACCGCTTTTTTGCGCCCGCACCGGAGCGTGAAGGCATTGTGCGCTGGTATTTTGATCTTCCAGGCCACATCGTCACAAAATTGACCGATGCTGGCATTGATAAAATTGCTGATATCGGCCGAGATACGCTCTGCGACGTTGCGCATTACCATTCCTACCGCCGCGCGACCCAAGTGGGCGAAGGTAATTATGGAAGACAAATCAGCATGATAGCCCTTCCCTGATGCGAGTTTGCACACTGACGAACAGGCCTTGAATAAAACACAGTTGGATTTTTGAGCGATTGCCGTTAATTGCCCCCGCGAGTTCTGGGTGGGTTGGGTAGCAAACGCTCATGCTGTCCGGAGCAGGGACCAATTAAGCAGATCAAGCCGGAGGCGCCAGCTTTCGGATCTGGAACACCACGCTGCGCAAGGCATCACAACCGCGCGGCAACACGAGCAGGGTATTTGACGATGGCTGAAATGAGCGGTGCGACCACTCCCGCAGGTGCCTCGGAAATGACGGAAGGCGCAGATGGCATCCGCCGTCGCGACTGGATTCACATCGCTGCATTGAGCACAGCGGGCGTAGGCGGGGCATCGCTACTGTTTCCGCTGGTGAGCCAGATGAGCCCCTCGGCCGACGTGTTGGCGCAGGGCAGCACCGAAGTCGATGTGAGTGCGATCGAGGCGGGGCAGGCCATCAAGACGATGTTCCGCAAGCAGCCGCTGTTTGTTCGCCGCCTCACGGCGGAAGAGATAGACGAGGCCAACGCGGTTGATATTTCTACTCTGCGCGATCCGCAGAGCTTGGCTGAGCGAACCAAGGAAGGGCATGAAGACATGCTCATTACAATGGGCGTTTGCACCCATCTGGGCTGTGTGCCGTTGGGCGCAGGCGAAGGCGAGAACCGCGGCGAATATGGTGGCTACTTCTGCCCCTGCCATGGTTCGCATTACGACACCGCAGCGCGCATACGCAAAGGCCCGGCACCGCTCAATCTGGTAGTGCCTGAATACGAGTTCACGTCCGATACCGTAGTCCGCATCGGCTGATCCCGCATAACAGAATGACAATGAACACCTATCCGATCCGTAACATCGATCAATTCGAGAGAACGCTATGAGTTTCGCCTGGGCAAAGCAGTACGAGCCGCAATCCGCTTTCACCAAGTGGCTTGACGAGAAATTGCCGCTTCCGCGTCTCGTCTACAATGCGGTTGGCGCCGGTTATCCGGTGCCGCGCAATCTCAACTACATGTGGAATTTCGGCGTGCTCGCCGGGTTCTTCCTGGTAGTGCAGATTGTTACCGGGGTTGTTCTGGCGATGCATTATGCCGCCAATGCCGGGGTTGCTTTCAGCACGGTCGAACACATCATGCGCAACGTCAACTACGGCTGGATGCTGCGTTACGCCCACGCCAACGGTGCAAGCTTCTTCTTCATTGTGATCTATCTGCACATTTTCCGCGGGTTCTTCTATTCATCCTACAAGGCCCCGCGCGAGATGATCTGGCTGCTGGGCGTGGTGATCTTCCTGCTAATGATGGCAACCGCCTTCATGGGTTATGTGCTTCCGTGGGGCCAGATGAGCTTCTGGGGGGCGCAGGTGATCACCGGCCTGTTCAGCGCCATCCCGATCGTGGGTGAGCCGCTGCAGGTTTGGCTGCTGGGCGGGTTTGCTCCTGATAACGCAGCGCTCAACCGTTTCTTCTCGCTGCACTTCCTGCTGCCGTTTGTGATTGCTGGGGTTGTGATCTTGCACATCTGGGCGCTGCACATCCCCGGCTCGTCAAACCCGACCGGTGTGGAAGTGAAGCAGGAATCGGACACCGTGCCGTTCCACCCCTACTACACGGCGAAGGATGGTTTCGGGCTGGGCGTGATTCTCATCTTCTTCACGCTGATGGTATTTTTCCTGCCCAACGCACTCGGGCACCCGGACAATTATATCGAGGCCAACCCGCTCTCAACCCCGGCGTTGATCGTGCCGGAATGGTACTTCTACCCCTTCTACGCGATCTTGCGCGCCTTCACGGGCGATCTCACCATCCCGTTTACCGGCATTGTGTTGATCCCGGCGAAACTCCTCGGCGTGATCGCGATGTTCGGATCGATCCTGGTGTGGTTTATCCTGCCGTGGCTGGACAAGAGCCCGGTACGGTCGGGCCACTATCGCCCGCTGTTCCGCAAATTCTTCTGGTTCGGCTTGATCCCGACCATGGCAGCGCTGTTCTATCTTGGCGGTGCTCACGCGGAAGAGCCCTACATCATGTTCAGCCAGATATTCACGGCGTATTACTTCCTGCACTTCCTCGTGATCCTGCCGATTGTAAGCCAGATCGAAGTGCCTAAGCCGCTGCCCTTCTCGATCACCGAAGCGGTGACCGGCAAGGATAAGCCGGCCGAGTAATCGGTCGGGGCAGTTCTCACGCAATTTGATCCGATAACCAGAAAGAGTTCGGTCATGACTATTCGCCTCGGAGGTATCATCGCCGGCCTCGCCATCACTGCGGTGCTGGTGCTGTGGTCGCTGGTGCCAGGTTTCATGAACTTCGCATTCGGCCCTGCACCGGAACAGCAGCCTTCCTATGCCTTCTATGAACATGGCGTCGGGCCTGAAGACGGCTTCTCGTTTGACGGCCCGCTTGGCACTTGGGACGTTGCCCAACTGCAGCGCGGGTATCAGGTTTACAAAGAAGTCTGTTCGGCGTGCCACAGCCTGAAGTTCGTGGCGTTCCGCAACCTGCGGCAGCTCAGCTACACCGAAGCGGAAGTAGAAGCCGAAGCGAAAAGCTGGACGGTGCCGGGGATCGATCCGAACACTGGTGAAAACACCACCCGTCCGGGTAATCCGACCGATCATTTCCCGATGCCTTACCCCAATGCGATCGCCGCCGCAGCAGCCAACAACAATGCCATCCCGCCCGACCTTTCGCTGATTACCAAGGCCCGGCCTGACGGATCGAACTACGTCTATGACCTGTTGACCGGTTATGGAGAGCCTGATGCTGCAAAGGCCGCCAAGGTCGGTTTTGAAACCCCGGCTGGCCTGTATTTCAACAAGCACTTCCCCAACGTCAATATCGCGATGGCTCCGCCGCTCGCGATTGACGGCCAGGTAACCTATGCTGATGGAACCGAGGCGACCATTCCGCAGATGGCGACCGACGTTGCAGCGTTCCTGACCTGGACGGCAGAACCTTCGTTGGTCGAGCGCAAGCAGACCGGCTGGTTTGTGCTCGGCTTCCTGCTGTTCGCAACAGCGCTGGCATTCCTGTCGTACAAGCAGATCTGGGCCGGGATGAAGCCGAAGAAGAAGTAAGTCTTCCCGTTCAATGTAAACGCCAAGAACGCCCCATCGTCCCCTGCGGATGGTGGGGCGTTCTGCTTTTAACGTGCCGCAAAGGGGCCTTTTGACATGACACCTCCGCATCTCTCTCCCGCAGAGCTCAAGGCGCTGGTGCGCACGGTTCCCGATTTCCCCCAGCATGGCATCCAGTTCCGCGATATCACCCCGCTGATCGGCCACCCCCGGGGCATGGCGGCGAGCGTGCATCATCTTGCCGAGTGGGCTGATGTGGCAGGCGCGCACAAGATTGCGGGGATGGAAGCGCGCGGATTCATTTTCGGCGCGGCAGTGGCGGTGCAGCTTGGTGTCGGCTTCGTGCCTGTCCGAAAGCCGGGCAAACTGCCGATCGCGACCATCAGCATCGACTACGCGCTTGAATACGGCACCGATCGACTGGAAATGGACCCGGGCGCGATTGAGCCGGGGCAGAAAGTGGTGATTGTCGATGATCTGATCGCCACCGGAGGCACGGCGTTGGCCTCGGCGCAGCTGCTGCGCAAGGCGGGCGCGGTGATCGAAGCGGCGCTGTTCGTGATCGACCTGCCTGACCTTGGCGGTGCAGCGCGGCTACGCGATGCCGGGATAGCGGTCAGCGCGCTGATGGAATTCGAAGGCGATTGATCAGCTGAGCTTGGCGACTTCAGCCAGCACCTTCTGCGCCCATTCGGGGCGGCAGATCAACAGATCGGGCATGTAGGTATCGGCTTGATTGTAAACCGGCGGCGATCCGTCGATCCGCGAACAATGCAGCCCGTGTGCCAGCGCTACGGCAACCGGCGCGCAGCTGTCCCATTCGTACTGCCCGCCCGAATGCAGATAGACCTCGGCCTCGCCGCGCACCACCGCCATCGCCTTGGCCCCCGCGCTGCCCATCGGCACCAGCGTTCCGCCAAGCACATTAGCCACCGCCTCGGCTTCGCGCGCGGGCCGGGTGCGGCTGACGACAAAACGCGGTTGGGGGGCCATCGGAGCAAGCGGCGTCGGCGCGTCCGAGCGTAGCACCACCCCGCCATCCAGTCCGGGCAGCGCCACCGCACCCAGCACCGCGACCCCATCAACCGCAAGCGCGACATGGACCGCCCAATCGGCGCGGGCCTCGCCATATTCGCGGGTGCCGTCGACCGGATCGATAATCCACACCCGGCTTTGGGTCAGGCGTGCGGCGTTGTCCTTTTCCTCTTCCGACAGCAGGCCATCATCGGGCCGGGCGGCGCGGATCGCGTGGCACAAAAACTGGTTGGCCGTCGCATCGCCTGCCGCGCCAAGCGCTTTGCCGGCAAGCAGCCCGCTGTCCCGCACATCCACCAGCAAATGCCCCGCAGCCTGCGCCAACCGCGCTGCCAATTCGCCGTCGCTCAATCCTGCCCCACTGCTCATTTGAGCGGCAAGATCTGCTGAATGATGAACCGTGCCGCCTCCTCGGGTGTCATATCCACCGTATTGACCCGGATTTCGGGATTTTCGGGTGCTTCATAGGGACTGTCGATCCCGGTGAAGTTCTTGAGCTGCCCGGCGCGCGCTTTCTTGTAGAGGCCCTTCACATCGCGGCTTTCGGCCACTTCCAGCGGCGTATCGACGAAGATTTCGATGAACTCACCAGGCTCCAGCATGTCGCGCACCATCTGGCGTTCGGCGCGGAACGGCGAGATGAACGCGGTGAGCACAATCAGCCCAGCATCCGCCATTAACTTCGCCACTTCGCCCACGCGGCGGATATTTTCGATCCGGTCGGTCTCGGTAAAGCCCAGATCGCGGTTGAGACCATGGCGGACATTGTCGCCATCCAGAAGGAAGGTGTGGCGGTTCATCACGAACAGCTGTTTTTCGACTTCGTTGGCGATGGTCGATTTGCCGCTGCCCGAAAGCCCGGTGAACCACAGCACACGCGGCCGCTGGTTCTTCATGCTCGCGTGATCATCGCGGGTGATCGCGGTCGGCTGCCAATGGACATTATCGGCGCGGCGCAGGCTGAAGGCGATCATCCCCGCAGCGACGGTCGCGTTGGTGAACTTGTCGATCAGGATGAACCCACCCAGCTGGCGACTTTCCGCATAGGGCTCAAACACGATCGGGCGATCGGTGGCAAATTCAACCACGCCGATGGCGTTGAGGCCCAGCGTCTTGGCCGCCAGATGTTCGAGACTATTGACGTCTATCTCGTATTTGGGCGGCTGAACCGTCGCGGTGACGGTTTGCGTGCCAAGTTTGAGCCAATAGCCGCGTCCCGGCTTCAACGCCTCCTCGTCCATCCACACCAGAGTTGCGCTGAACTGATCGGATGCCTGCGGCGGATCGCCCGCAGCCGCGATCACATCGCCGCGGCTGCAATCGACCTCATCAGCCAGTGTCAGCGTGACCGACTGGCCCGCGACCGCTTCGTCCAGTTCGCCCGCAAAGGTGACGATTGATTTGACCGTGCTGGTCTTGCCCGACGGCACGATCCGCACCGCATCACCAGCGCGGATGGTTCCGCTGGCGATCAATCCGGCGAAACCGCGAAAATCGAGGTTGGGGCGGTTGACCCACTGCACCGGCATTCGGAACGTCTGACTTTGCGCGGCGGCGGCGTCCACCTCCACCGATTCAAGGTGCTCGATCAGCGCCGGGCCATCATACCATGGGGTGTTGGCCGAGGGCGAAGCCGTGATATTATCGCCCTTGAAACCCGAAATCGGGATCGCGGTGAAGGCGCCTATCCCGATGCTGGTCGCAAACGCTCGGTAATCAGCCACAATTGCGTCAAACACCGTCTGGTCATAGCTGACCAGATCCATCTTGTTCACCGCCAACACTACGTGCCGGATGCCGAGCAGGTGGACGAGAAAAGAGTGCCGCCGCGTTTGCTGCAACACCCCCTTGCGCGCATCGATCAGGATCACCGCAAGATCGGCGGTCGAAGCGCCGGTCACCATATTGCGAGTATATTGTTCATGCCCCGGCGTATCGGCGACGATGAACTTGCGCTTTTCGGTGGCGAAGAAGCGGTAGGCGACGTCGATGGTGATGCCCTGTTCGCGCTCCGCCGCAAGGCCATCGACCAGCAGCGCGAAGTCGATCTCTTCGCCTTGGGTACCGTGGCGTTTGCTGTCACTTTCGAGCGCGGCGAGCTGATCTTCGAAGATCATCTTGGAATCATACAGCAGACGCCCGATCAGGGTGGACTTGCCATCATCCACGCTGCCGCAGGTGATGAACCGCAGAAGGCTCTTGTTCTGATGCGCGGTGAGATAGGCGTCGATATCCTCTGCGATCAGTGCATCGGTCTGGAACGAAGAAGGCGTGGTCATCAGAAGTAGCCCTCCTGCTTTTTCTTCTCCATGCTGGCGTCGCCGCCGTCCTTGTCGATCACCCGGCCCTGGCGTTCGCTGGTGGTGGTGAGCAGCATTTCCTGCACGACTTCGGACAGGGTAGAGGCGGTGCTTTCAACCGCGCCGGTTAGCGGGAAGCAGCCGAGCGTGCGAAACCGGATGGATCGCGTGGTGATTTCGGGCTTGTGGCCCATCGCCTGCTCCAGCCGGGGCAGATCATCGGCCATGAACAGCCCGCCTTCATATTCGTAAGTCGGGCGCGGGGCGGCGAAATACAGCGGCACGATCTCGATATTTTCGGCCATGATATATTGCCAGATGTCGAGTTCGGTCCAGTTTGAGATCGGGAACACCCGGATGCTTTCGCCCTTCTTTTTGCGGGTGTTGTAAAGGTTCCAGAGTTCCGGGCGCTGATTTTTCGGATCCCAGCCGTGGTGTGCTGTGCGGAAACTGAACACGCGTTCTTTGGCGCGGCTTTTTTCCTCATCACGCCGCGCGCCGCCGAAGGCAACATCAAATCCGTGAAGGTCGAGCGCCTGTTTCAGCCCTTGCGTCTTCCACATATCCGTGTGCAGCGGGCCGTGTTCGAACGGGTTGATCCCGCGCGCTTTGGCTTCGGGGTTGTGATAGACCAGCAGCTCCATCCCGGCATCGCGCGCCGCCTTTTCGCGCAAGGCATACATGTCCTTGAACTTCCAGGTGGTGTCGACATGCAGCAGCGGAAACGGCGGAGGCGCTGGGTAGAACGCCTTTTTGGCTAGATGCAGCATCACCGCTGAATCCTTGCCTACCGAATAAAGCATAACCGGCTTTTCCGCCTCGGCCACGACTTCACGCAAGATATGGATGCTTTCGGCTTCGAGCCGTTCAAGATGGGTCAGGCTGCGCATAATTTGCAGCTACACGCAGAACCGCGCAAGACAAGCACAGTTTTGGTTGGGGCAGGCCAAGCGCAGGCATTGGATAGCGGGAACGCCAGAGGGCCGATAGGTGACAAACAAGATGGGTTGTCCTTGCGCCATGTTTGTCGCGGGGCTACGCGCATCAGACGCAATCGCGAACGCATTTTTCGGACGGAAGGACCACCGGGGCCGCCAATGGCGATACCATTGACGCTTATTACGCTGGTGGCGCTGCCGTTTCTTGCCGCGCTGGTGATTGCGCTGCTGCACGACGCTTCGCGCGCGGTGCATTCGGGCATTGCGGGCGGGGCCAGTGCGCTTGGCCTCGGCCTGTTGGTGATGCTGGCTGGGCCGGTGATCGGCGGCGATGTTCCGTCTGCATCGTGGCAATGGGTGCCTTCGCTGGGGCTGGATCTGACGCTGATGGTCGATCCGCTCGGCCTGCTGTTTGGCGGGTTGATCCTAGGCATTGGCCTCCTGGTGGTGATCTTCGCCCATTTCTATCTCTATGCGGGAGAGGCGACCGGTCGGTTCTTTGCCAGCCTAATGCTGTTCCAAGGCGCGATGCTGGGCATTGTGATCGCGGGCAATGTATTGTTGCTGCTGGTGTTCTGGGAACTAACCAGCCTGTCGTCGTTCCTGCTGATCGGGTTTTGGCAGCACAAAGCCGAAGCGCGGCAGGGCGCGCGCATGGCGCTGGCGATTACTGGCGGTGGGGGTTTGGCGCTGATTGGTGGCATGGTGCTGCTGGGGCTGATCGCGGGATCGTTTGATCTGGCAACAATCCTTGAGCGCGGCGATGTGGTGCGTGCTTCGCCACTTTACCCGGTGATGTTAGGGCTGATTTTGCTGGGCTGTTTCACCAAATCGGCGCAGTTCCCGTTTCATTTCTGGCTGCCCCACGCGATGGCAGCGCCCACCCCGGTCAGCGCTTACCTGCATTCTGCAACGATGGTGAAGGCAGGTGTGTTCCTGTTGGCGCGGTTGTGGCCGGTGCTGGCGGGGACCGAAGCTTTCACCGTGATCGTCAGTAGCGTCGGCCTCGCCACGATGGTGTTTGGCGCGGGCGTGGCGCTATTCCGGCATGATCTGAAAAGCATCCTTGCCTATTCCACCATCAGCCAATTGGGCCTGCTGGTGATGTTGCTGGGGTTCTCGCTGGAGATGGCGGCGATGGCTGCGGTATTGCACATCCTCAACCACGCCGCATTCAAAGCCGCGCTGTTCATGAGCGCCGGGATCGTCGAGCATGAAACCGGCACACGCAATATCCGGCGGCTGGGCGGACTCGCCAAGGTGATGCCGATTACCGCGCTGATCGCCACCCTTGCCGCCGCATCAATGGCCGGGCTGCCGCCGCTGGGCGGGTTCATATCGAAGGAGTTGATGCTGTATCAGACGCCCGATCTGGTGCTCCTAGGCCTGCCATGGCTGGTGCCGCTGCTGGCAACCATCGGGGCAACGCTTTCGGTCGGTTATTCACTGCGGTTGGCCGGACATCTGTTTTTCGGCCACCCACGCGAGGCCGAGCCTTACGCGCGCGCCCATGATCCGGGCTTTGGTATGTGGGCTGCACCTGCTGCCTTGACGCTGCTGGCAGTGCTGCTGGGGCTGGTCCCGATGTTGCTGGCCGGGCCGCTGGTGGGTGCAGTGACGGGCGCGGTGATCGGCGGCGCGGCGCCTGAATTTGATCTGGCGCTGTGGCATGGCGTCAACCTTGCGTTGATCCTCAGCCTCATCGCAGTGGCGGGCGGTGTGCTCCTGTTGTGGCAGCACGCGCGCCTGCTGGAAATGTGGGAACGCGCCCGCCTGCCCGATGCCAAGCGCATATTCGAAGCCACGCTAGACTTTGCCAACATCTGGGTGCGCAAGGCCATTGTCACGACGCACACACCTTCGTTGCAGCGGATGCTGCTGGCGATTTTCGTCGTGATTATCGCGCTGGTGATCGATGGGGCGATGGCCGGGGGCGGGGTGTTCACTGGCACGCGCCTAGGCCTGCCCGCCTCGGCCCCGGCAATCATTGCCTGGGTGCTGTTGATCGCGGCGACGGCCGCGGTGGTGAACGATTCGCGCAACCGTTTCCGGGTGTTGATCTACATCAGCGTGATCGGCCTGATCGTCAGCCTTGCCTTCGTGCGGTTTTCCGCGCCTGATCTCGCGCTGACGCAGATTTCGGTCGAGGTCGTTACCATCCTGCTGTTGTTGCTGGCGCTCAACCTGTTGCCCAAAGATCCGCCACTATTGTCGGCTGCGCCGCGCAAATGGCGCGATGGCGCATTGGCGATTGTGGGCGGTGTGCTGATCGGCGGGGTGGCATGGGCGATGCTGACCCGCGATCCGGGCGCGAGCATTGCGGCCTATCACCTCGCCAATGCCAAGCCCGGCGGGGGCGGCACCAATGTCGTCAACGTCATCCTTGTCGATTTCCGCGCGTTTGATACGCTGGGCGAGATCATTGTGCTCGGCATCGCTGGCTTGGGCATTTTTGCGCTTCTGGATACCACGGCAGTCGGCGCAGCAGGCGCGCGGTTGCGGCGCTGGCGCGAAGACATGCCGCATTCGCCCGAACGCCACCCGATGATGCTGCTCATGGCCAGCCGCATCGTCCTGCCTTTGACGCTGACGGTGGGGATATTCCTGTTCTTGCGTGGCCATAACCAGCCTGGCGGCGGCTTTATCGCGGCGCTGGTGGTGGCGATTGCGTTCCTGGTGCAATATCTTGCTGCCGGATTTGATTGGTCGGATGCACGGCGGCGGTTTAGCGAGCATCGCCTGATCGCGTGGGGCGTGCTGACTGCGATGGCGACCGGGTTGGGCGCAGTGGTGTTTGGAGCGAACTTCCTTACATCGACCTTCGATTATTTCACACTGCCGCTGATTGGCGAGTTTGAATTGGCCAGCGCGATGCTGTTTGATGTCGGCGTGTTCCTGACCGTATTCGGTGCGGTGATGCTGGCGCTCGCACAACTGAGCCATATCGCGCAGCGTGCCGCCCGGGCCCATGCCGCCACGTTGGCGGACGGAAAGGACGCGCCATGACCTATGAATTTCTGGTGGCGAGCGCGATTGGGGTGCTGGTGGCGGGTGGCATCTTTCTGGCTCTGCGTGCGCGCACGTTTCAGGTGGTGCTGGGCCTCACGCTGCTGTCCTATGCGGTCAACCTGTTCCTGTTTGCGTCAGGACGGCTGGTGCTGAACCGTCCACCGATCTGGGACAAGGCAGTGGCCGAATATACCGATCCGCTGCCACAAGCGCTGGCCCTAACCGCAATTGTCATAACCTTTGGCATGACCGCGTTCGTGGTGATCCTGGCGCTGCGCAGCTTCCTTGAAAGCGGCAGCGACCATGTTGATGGTGACACGGTGACAGGCGATGCGCAGGACGGCCTCGCCAGTGATGACACGCATGGGGAGCACCCGTGACGCTCGCCGATCATCTACCGATCCTGCCGGTTGCGATTCCAGCGCTTGCCGCGCCGTTCGCGCTGCTGGTGATGCGGCGGCGGCGATCGCTGGGCATCAACATTTCGCTGGTGTCGTGCATCGCCATGCTGGCATCCGCGATCGCCCTGATGACACAGGTCAGCGACGGGACCATCCTCGCCTACGAATTGGGCAATTGGCCCGCGCCGTTCGGCATTGTTCTGGTGGCAGACCGGCTGGCGGCGATGATGCTGGTGCTGGCGGCTACCCTCGCGCTGATCGCACTGCTGCACGCGGTGGTGACTCGCGCTGACCGTAAGGGCTGGCATTTCCACCCGCTATTCCAGTTCCAGCTGATGGGATTGAACGGCGCGTTCCTGACCGGCGACCTGTTCAACCTGTTTGTTTTTTTCGAAGTGCTGCTGATCGCCTCTTACGGGCTGATGTTGCACGGGCAAGGTCCGGCGCGGTTGAAGGCCGGGGTGCAATATGTGGTCGTCAACCTTGTCGGGTCATCGCTGTTCCTGATCGCGCTGGGGTTGCTCTATGCGCTGACCGGCACTCTCAACATGGCCGACATGGGGCTACGAGTGGCAGCACTGGCGCCCGAGGATCAGGGCCTGCTGCGCATTGCCGCGCTGCTACTGGTCAGCGTGTTTGCGCTGAAAGCGGCGGTCGCGCCGCTGCATCTGTGGCTGGTGCGGACCTACGCCGTATCTACCCCGGCGGTGGCGGCGCTGTTTGCGATTATGACCAAGGTCGGCGTCTATTCGCTGATCCGGGTTGTACCGCAGGTGTTTGGCGATGGCGCGGGCGCTGCGGCTTGGGTTCCGGCACCTTATCTGCTTCCGGCAGCGATGGTAAGCGCAGGTATCGGCTTTGCAGGCGTGTTCGTGGCCCGCAGCCTGTCCGAACAGGCTGCCTATCTGGTGATCGGATCAACCGGTACGTTATTGATCGCGGTGGCGGGCTGGCAGACGGCAACATTGGGAGCGGCGCTCTATTATCTCGTCCATTCGACAATCGCGGCGGCGGCGCTGTTTCTGGTAGCCGACGTGGTTGCGAGACGGCGAGGCGGGTTTGCTGATAATGCCAGTCCCGGCCCTGATTTTGCCGACCGTAGCGCAGTGGGCCTGATGTTCATGCTCGCTGCCATCGCGGCAACCGGTCTGCCGCCGTTATCAGGTTTCATCGGCAAACTGATGATCCTGAAATCGGTGACTGCCCTGCCCGATTGGGGTTGGGCGTGGGGGGTAATTCTGGTCACGACATTGTTCGGAATTATCGGCTTTGCCCGCGTGGGCAGCACGCTGTTCTGGAAACAGGGACAAAGTGGCGAGGCGACTGCGCCTGCCGCCACACGCGCCGATCTTGTCGCACCTGCGATTGCGCTGGCACTGCTGGCAGCGCTATCCGCCGGAGCGGGTTGGGCCAGCACCTATGCCAACGCCGCCGCGGCGCAGGCGCTCGACCCGGCATTATCCGCCCGCGCAGTGCTGGGTGAGGTTGCGCAATGAGCCGTCTGTTGCCGCATCCAGGCCTCAGCGTATTGCTGGTGGCGATGTGGATGGTGATGGTGGGCGACCTCACCTTTGGCGCATTGTTCCTGGGGTTGGTCCTGGGTTTTGTCATCCCGTTGTTCACCGCACCGTGGTGGCCGGGACGTCCCAAGGTGCGCTACCTGTCCGCACTTGTTTATTTCGGGCTTGTAGTGTGGGACATCATCATCGCCAATTTCGAGGTTGCGGCGATTATCCTGTTCAAACCCAATCGCGATTTGCGCCCGGCGTGGCTGGCGATACCGCTTGAACTGACCTCGCCTGAAGCGATTACAGTGTTCGCCGGGACGATCAGCCTCACCCCCGGAACGGTGTCGAGCGATGTGTCGGCTTGTGGCAAATATCTGCTCGTCCACGCGCTCCACGCGCCCGACCCGGCGAGCGAGATCACCAAGGTCAAATTGCGCTACGAGGCCCGGCTTATGAGGATCTTCGTATGATCGAATATGCCCTCGGCTTTGGTTTTGCGGCGCTCGGCCTGGCGCTGGCGCTGAACCTTTGGCGATTGCTCAAGGGGCCGGGCGTCACGGATCGCATCCTTGCGCTTGATACGATGGTGATCAACATCATCGGCATCATCGTGCTCGCCGGAATTGCAGGTGGCAGCGGCTCATCGTTCGAAGCCGCGCTGTTGCTGGCGATGGTCGGATTTGTCGGTACCGTCGCCTATGCCAAGTTTTTGCTGCGCGGGAATATCATCGAATGAGCGTGCCGCTGTCTCTCGCCGAGGTTATTGTCAGTTTGCTGATCGTAATCGGCGGCAGTTTTGCGTTGATTGGAAGCTGGGGGCTGGTGCGCCTGCCTTCGCTGATGGAGCGGCTGCACGGCCCGACCAAGGCGACAACTTTGGGCCTGGGCGGGATGCTGCTCGGTTCGGTGGCCTATTTCCAGTTGGTGCGCGGTGAGTGGACCACGCATGAATTTCTGGTTTCGGTATTCCTGTTCGTGACCGCGCCGATTTCAGCGAACTTGATCGCCAAGGTGCACCTCCACCGCCTGCGCTTGGGTGAAGCGTCCGAAGCGGCTGGCCCGGCCGGCCGGCCCGCACCACCGACAGCCGATACCGATTGGGCCACGCATGAAGCCCCCCATCTGGGCACGCCGGGTGATATGGCCGGGGATTGAGCTCGCTTATTTATACCGGCGCGCTGAGATGCTGACGCATCACGCGCTGGAATTGCTTAAGCGCCCGCAAATTGCCTTCGTCAATTCAGGGGGTCGATTGCCACTTCAGAGACTCTAACCTCGTAATGGAGGTGAGGGCCAGTTGACCGGCCCGTCGAACCGACAAATCCGATGATCTGCCCCTGCTTGACACTTTGACCCGGCGTTACTGACGTCGCTGAAAGGTGAGCATAGCGGGTCTGGATAGCTTTTCCGTGGTCGACCTGGATCGTCAGGCCATAGCCTCCCATCCAACCGGCCAACCCGACTATTCCGTCAGCCGTTGCGACCACCGGACTCCCCATCGGCGCAGCCAGATCAACCCCTGCATGGGGCTGATAACGTCCGGAAAGCGGATGGAACCGGTAGCCGAAACCGCTGGAAAGCCGACCATTGTTCAATGGGAGCCCTGCCGGATAGCCGATCAATGGCATTCCGCTGGCGTTCCGGCGCGGCCGAGTTCTTGAAAATGACACGACGCTTGCACCTGCCGCGGTACTCCTGGCCTCAAACCGTCGCTCACCCAGTTCGTCGCCAGCCTTTGCTAGGCTTATTTTCCCTACCGGTGTGGCAATGCTGATCGGTGAATAGGTTGGACTGATCGCGTCTGCTCGTTCGCTGTCGGCAGACGGCGCACTACTCACGGAGGCTGGAGCATCCTCTGCGGAAAGGTAAGCCGGGAACGACAGCGCGACGATCGCACCTGTCCGCGCCATCTGGCGCAATCCGTGAAAGAGGTGACGCTTTACCAAATCTGCTGCCCAAGCGCGACCAGCGCCCCCATGCCAATCGCAACGCCGTAGGGCACACCCTTTGTGTCCTTGCGAAACAGGCGCCCTCGGGATTTTATCAACATAACGATCAGCATTGCCAAACCAACCATCGAGATCGCGAAAATCAAATTGAAAAACAGGCTGATCGGGAACCATGCTGCGACCGCTGCATAGAACTTGCCGTCACCCCCGCCCCAGACACCCCCGGCAAACAGCGCTAGACCGATCGCCAAGGCGACGGCGAAATGCCCAAGATGGCTCAGGAAATCGGTAGGCGTTACGCCAATCGCGGCAAACACCAACCCGGCCACCAATGTCGCAAGGCTAAGCCAGTTGGAAAGGTGCCGGTTGGCAATATCAGTCCAGGCCCCAAACCCTGCGAGGCCGGCCAACAGCAGAAAGGCAAAGGTCTCGAAAGGAGGCACGGGTCAGCCGATCAACTTCAATTTTTGTTGAGGAAGATGCGGATTGGCAGCGATGCTGTGCCTTCGGTCTGCCGCGATGCGGCAGCAATCTTCCGGGTCGGCGTCACGTTGATCCGGATCGGATAATTGGATCGCGGCCTCGGCGCGGTTACCAAGATAGCTGATCTGACGATTGCGCCTTCCAGCTTCTTTTCCGGAACCTTGGCCCCCGAAGCCTGGCTGGCCGGGAGTGTGCGGATGAACACTTCCTTGGCCTTGGCCATTCTCAATGGGCGCGCCTGCGGCACATCATCTTCTTCCGCCGCCGCCGTAGCAGTTGGAGCAACCACCGTAGCTTCGACTGCGGGGGATACTGCTCGCGGAGTCTGCTTGGCCAGCATGATCCGCTCGTCCACCCGCGCAAGGTTCCGCCAATAGCGTTGATCGGTCGGGTCAAGCTCGGCCGCCCGTACAAAAAGATCCCGGGCGACATCGTCACGGCCCAGCGTGGAATAGGCCACTGCCATCCCATTGAATGCCTCGGGTGCCAGCGCATGATTGTAGGAAGCCTGCCGGAAGGCTTCGATCGCCTTGGTCGGGCGACCCGCCGCCAGATGGGCGCGGCCAACCTCAAGGCGTTCAGCAAAATATGCGCTCATATCGGTCTGCTGCGCGGTCTTGGATCGCGGGGTGAAATCGAGTGATGCACATCCCGCAGTTGCCAGACACAATGTCGCGCCGACTATAGCCCAAACTTTCATCGCTATCCTCCTGTCAATGCTGGAGCAAGTTCACGGACAACCCGTATGCCGGCGGGCAGCATCAGCACCCCGATCATCACCGGCAACATGAAAACCACCAGGGGTATTGAAATCAGAACTGGTAGCCGGTGCGCCTTTTCCTCGGCGCGCATTCTGCGCCTCTCGCGCATTTCTTCTGCATAGACGCGAAGTGTGCTGCCCAAGCTCGTACCGAGCTTGTCCGACTGAATCAGCAGCGTCGCAAACGACCGGATTTCATCCACGCCTGCGGTTTCGGAAAGGCTTCGGAAAGCCTCCGCGCGCGATGCCCCTGCGCGCAGCTGGAGCCCGGTGGCGGAAAGCAGTTCGGAAACCTGCGGATGCGCCTGCACGACCTCACGGCCAACGCGATCCATTGCCGCCTCAATCCCTAGCCCCGCCTCGACACAAACGAGCATCAGATCAAGGCAATCGGGAAAGCCATTCACAATGGCCTGTTTACGGCGATCGGCTTTGGCGCTGACGACGAGATTCGGCAGAAAAAGACCGACCAATCCCAATGCAGAACCAACTACATAAATTGCACCCAATCCTGGGCTTTCAACCGTGAAAAACATCACCGTCAGCACAATCGCGGGGAGCGCAAACACCAGTGTAAGCCGGATCAAGGTGAAGATACGGGGTGCCGAGGCGCTGCTATACCCTGCCTCCTTAAGCTTGGCGCTGAGGCGGTCATCCTTGGAGTCAGCGAGGCTCAGCCCGGCTTGTTCGATCCTCTGGGCCATGCGTGCCCAAGCACTGGTGTTCCGGTCGCTCCGCAGACTACCGGAAAAGCCCTGATCCGGCCGCACGGCAACCAGTTTTTCAAGGGCAATCCGCTCATCGCGCCGGCGGAGCGCGAGATTCAAACCGACAAAGGCAAAAAATGCAATGACCGCAAAGATGCCGAACAATACGGCAGTCTTTATGACGGGGCTGCTTGCTATAAGATCAATCATCGCCGTCAGACCTTGATGTTGATCATTATGCGGATCGTCGCAAACCCAATGGCATACATCACAATAAGGCCAACAAAGCCGATGATAAAGGCCGGGTCATCTGCAACATCGAGGTAGAAGGCTGGGTTTACAACAAATAACGACAGGAAAGCTCCGACCGGAAGGATCGTCAATATCCACCCTGTCATCCTGCCTTCCGAACTTAACGCACGAACCTTGAGGAACAGGCTGGCGCGGGCGCGAATGACAGACGCAAGATTTTCAAGGATTTCAGCCAGATTACCGCCGGTCTCATTCTGCACCGACAGTGAGACGACGAACATTCGTATATCTTCAAGCCCCCACCTTTCCGCCATATTCGAGAGTGAGTCAGCAAGCTCGGCTCCGTAGGACACCTCATCCGCCACCAGGCCATATTCACTGCCTATCGGATCGGGCATTTCCCGGGTGAGGAGATCGATGGCCGAAGCCACTGGGTGGCCTGCACGCAGCGCGCGGATGAAAACATCAAGGCTGATCGGGAACTGTTCTTCCATCCGCTTGCGACGCCTTTGCGCCAAGGCGTTCACCACCAGCACGGGCAGCAGCACGGCAGCACAAAAGGACAGCGTGACGATCAGCAGAACTGTGCCCGCCGACATGGTGAAACCGCTCATCGCCGCCGCGATTCCGATCACGGCAACCAGCAGTCCGAAAGCAACCGCCATTGCAAAAACGACCAGACTGGTTGCAAATGGCACTCCGGCGGCACGCAACGAACGTTCCAGCGCCGCCAACAAACTGGCCAACGGCTGCGGGAAAGCGGAAAAATCGCTACCTGTGTTCTTCCGAAGAACCGATATGATCTCGTCTCGGCTGCGGCCTTCACTGATCAACTTCAAGCGCTGATTGATGGTATTCAACCGCGAACGGCGGGCCCAGGCCACATTGAGAACCGCCTGCACCACGATAAAGGTTGTCGCGAACAGCGCGAGCAGGATTCCCAATCTCAGAAAGGCATCTGTCATGCTGTCTCTGCCCCGTGTTCAGGGCGGAACAGATCGGCGCTGAGGTTGATCCCGGCAGTCGCCGCATCGGCGGCAAACTTAGGCCTGATGCCAGTCGCTTCGAACCGACCCAGAACGTCGCCATTCTCGGTCCGCCCCGTCATCTTGAAGCGATAGATTTCCTGCATCGTGATGGTGTCGCCTTCCATGCCGGTCACTTCCGAGACACTCATCACCTTGCGCCGACCATCCGACAGGCGGCCGACCTGAACCACCACATCGACTGCCGATGCGATCTGTGCGCGGGCCGACCGGGCCGGCATGTCGATACCGCTCATGCCAATCATCTGCTCAACACGCGCCAGCGCATCGCGGGGTGTGTTGGCATGGACAGTGGTCATCGATCCATCATGGCCGGTGTTCATGGCCTGAAGCATATCGAATGCTTCGCCAGCCCGGACTTCGCCGACCACGATCCGGTCTGGGCGCATACGCAGCGCATTCTTCACGAGATCGCGCTGGGATATCTCACCCTTACCCTCGATATTGGAGGGTCGGGTTTCCAGCCTTGCCACATGTTCTTGCTGCAACTGCAGTTCGGCACTGTCTTCGATGGTGACGATGCGTTCGCTGCCATCAATGAATGATGACAGCGCATTGAGCAGGGTGGTCTTGCCCGAACCGGTGCCGCCGCTGATCAGGACATTACGGCGCATGGCGACCACCGCGCGCAGGATATCCGCCATTGCCGGGGTAAGGCTTCCGAATTCGACCAGGCGATCCATGCCGATCCGCTTCTTCGCGAACTTGCGGATGGAAAGCAGCGACCCATCAACCGCAAGCGGAGCGACAATCGCATTTACACGCGATCCGTCTGCCAGCCGGGCATCGACGAATGGCGAGGATTCATCGATCCGGCGACCGACCGCGCTGACGATTTTCTGGATGATCCGCATGAGATGGCGTTCATCCTGAAACATCGTCGCGGCGCGCTCCAGCTTGCCGAAACGCTCGACAAACACGGTCTTGGGGCCGTTCACCAGAATATCGGTGATCGATTCGTCCTGAAGCAGTGGTTCAAGCGGGCCAAGGCCAAGCAGTTCGTCCAGCACATCATCGACCAACGCTTCACGTTCGGCGCGGTTCAGCTTTTCCTTTTGATCGGCCAGAATCTCGCCAATGATTTCGGCGACTTCTGCGCGGATGGTCGGGCGCGGTAGCTTGTCCAGCGCGGAAAGGTTGATCTTGTCGAGCAGCGAACGGTGGATCGAAATCTTCAGCTCAAGCAAGGCGGCCTGCGCCTCATCGTGGAACAGCGCGGCCTCAGTAACCGGGGCGACATAAGGCTGTTCCGGATCAATCGGCTGTTCGGTCTGAATGCCAGTCTTCTTGACGGACCATTTCATGACTGTTCACCGTCCGAAAAATCAGTTTCGGCCAGCTGGGCAAAGGCTTTGGCAAAGGCGCTGCGGGGCTCCTCTTCGCTGAACAGGAAGCCGCGAACCTGCGCTTCTTGCAGGCCGGTTTTCACCAGCGGAATGACGGCGGCGATCTCCCGATCTAGCGTGTCACCGACGGCCTGCGCGCCGATAACCTGAAACAGGCGTTTTTCAGCGCAATTGACCACCAGTGTGACATTGCCTGGGGCGACATCCACGCTGTCGAGCAGCGCGATGGTCTTGCTTGCCCGGCTGATGCTGCGCACCGATTGATCCACGACCAGCAGCAGGCGGTTGCATGCACATGCGGCCGACAGACCGGCGTTCGTCCACCCGGCCGGGAAATCGAGCAGCACGTGATCGTAATTCTGCCGCAGCATCGTCAGCAGCCTGAGCAACTGGTCGGCATCGATCGTTTCCGGCGGCGGAATGTCGCGCGGGGCGGCCAGCAGGTCGATCCTGGGCCGGACGTTGGTCACGGCATTGGCAATGATGTCCCAATCGAGCCGGTCGCCGGCATCAAGGCAATCAACCACACTCGTGCTGGGCGAGACGCCGAACAGGCTGGCCTGCTCACCAAATTGGCAATCGAGATCGACAATGCAGCAGCGCGCGTCTTCGTTCTGTTCGGTTATCGCGGCCGCGAGATGCGAAACGACCGTGCTGGCCCCAATCCCTCCGGACGAGTGAACCACTGCCTGCATCGGGGCAAGACCGGCCGACTGATTAGCAAACTGGGTGCTAAGGTCGATGATGACCGGAAGCAGTTCATCGGCGTTGAAGGGCAGCGCGACCACATCCTTGATGCCCAGCCGCATCAGCGTGCGAACCTTACTGAGATCAAGGCTTTCGACCGCGGCGATGATCGGCAGGTCGGGATATCGGGAGCGCGCCCGTTCGATACGCCCGATCGAGCCGGGCAGCCCCGGATTGACCTCGATCACCAGAACGGTGCTTTGCGTTACGGGAAGCGCGGGGAGCGCAGCGTTGGTTGGCAAGGCAACGCTGGTGAAAATCTGCCGGAACTGTTCGGGGAATTGGCTTTCCAGATGCGCCAACTCATCCTCTGACGCCACCACGCAAGCGCACATTCGCGTTGGCAGGCGACGGAACAGGGTGAGAGTTTCAGACTTGGTCATGTGGTTATCCATTTCAGCTCTAGACGGGAGGGTCACCCTCTCCATCTTCGAGCGTCAAAGTATAGGAGAAGTCCGGTAAAGGAACTGTGGTGCCGAAAGGCGACAAGCTGATGGGCGTGTACGTCGCATCTACGATTCGTACGGTGACAAGCGGGGCAATTTCAGGCTTGTTGGGATCCCCTGCAAAACCCAGCCCTGATCCCTGATATACGACACGCACCGACCCTGGTGTTATGTCGGGTTGAATGGCCTGCATACGTGTAACCAGAGCGGTGAATGCGGCTGAATCAACAGCAAGGTTGCCCGGACAGTTGCCAACGCACTGGCACCCAGTGCTGCTGCATTCGAGCGCGCCCAATGCTTCCCGGCAAATCCGGTCGCCAGCCCGCAGGGGGAGGGTGCCGCAATACGGCTTACCGACATAGAGCTCGTCTCGAAGCCCCGGCGAAACCATATTGCTGACCACCGCATGACGGGTGCCCATCTGGGTCGCCTTTTCATACTCGTTGAGCGTCCATGCGTAATTGCCGACATCGATGATGCCGAACAGCAGCAGCAGCGCCACGGGCAGAACCAGCACGAATTCCGCTGCCGAGGCGGCTTGCCTGTCGCGCCACATGATCAAAAGGCGCTTCATATGCCCATCACCGCCGCGCTCGACCTGGCCGAGAGGTTGATCGTGTCATCGATAAAGCCCAGCCCGGAAAGGATCGAAGGATAGGCGACCGGGCCTGAATCGACAGTAACCATCGGGCCTCCCTCACCAAGATCGGCATAGATTCCGGTGTCAACGAATTCATCGCATTCTATAACAACTTGGACATCCGCTGACTCCCAGTCGGGGACTTTGGACGTGCCGCCTGTTGCGTATTGACCCGTTGCCGTGACGTTTTGAATTTCCGCCAGCAGCGTGGCATCGCCAGCGCACAGGCGTTCGACATCGAGCCGCGAGGCGAAGCGCGCGCCGTCGCGCACCGATTTGACGATTTTGTGCTGCGTCCAGAAAAAATGCCCGGCCTCCATCGATCCGAAAATCAGCGCCAGCATCAATGGCAACGTCAGCGCAAACTCGGTCGCGGCGGTTCCCACGCGGTTTCGGGTGAAACGGCGGATCATTGCACCAACACCGGTTTCTTGCGGCCAAAGTTCTGGAACCCGCTGCCACCGTCGGCGCGCCGTGCCGGGCCCATGATTTCCGCCTTGAGCTCTGACGAACCCGTTTGGCCAGTCATTGGGCCAAGCAAGAACATGTCCACAAATCTGAAGGTGTTGACATCAAACCGGCCACCTTGGCCTGCACAGTCGACCACCGCCACGGTCAGGATACGGCGATCCTTTTGCGTGGGCGA
This sequence comes from Porphyrobacter sp. MBR-155, assembly GCF_040547625.1. Classification (NCBI taxonomy): domain Bacteria; kingdom Pseudomonadati; phylum Pseudomonadota; class Alphaproteobacteria; order Sphingomonadales; family Erythrobacteraceae; genus Porphyrobacter; species Porphyrobacter sp. MBR-155. Next base: position 211,834 of record NZ_JBEPQB010000006.1, on the reverse strand, counting down.
AGGCACAACCGGCGTTCCTTCGATCGGGCGCGGGGCAGAGCAATAGAGCGTGGTTCTGGTCGGCGATGTGGTGTTAACACGGGCCAGTTCACGCGGCGCGGTCCGCGACGCGACCTGGCGTTCCCACTGATAGACTTCAAAGCGCGAAATCTTCCCGTTCCCGTCCGCATCCAGACCGGGGATCGATGCCGATGTGGTGCCGTGGATATCGTTCAGATAGGTGTCCACCGGCCATGCACCATCCCCGAAACTGAGGCATCCGGCGAGGCCGAGCGTCTGGCACGTATCAAGCGGGAAGCCTTGCTTGGGCACAGCGCCGCCGGGGATATCTGTAAAGGGTATCAGATCGCCGCCAGCGGTATTCTCACAGGTCGCGTTGTTGCCATTGCCATTCACCGTCACCTGCCGCACCAAATCGTTGCGGGTCACGTCGCCGGGACAGAAATCCCCGTTGGCGCGACAAGCGAAGTTGTTGCCGTTCGGATATATGCCAAAGCGGGTGTTGATCGCAGTGTTCTGGGGAACGCGCCGGCCTGGCTCCGTTGTGATTTGCTCTCCGGTGCAACCGAGCAGATCCGAATTCAGCCCCAACGTCCGGTTTTGTTCGTTCTGTGACAGACTGTCATAGTCGATATCGAGAAGATCGAAGTTGCCGGGCGTGAAATTCTCAGCGTTTTGCGGGCCTTCGCGCATGTCGACCGCGCTGCCGATGTCACTGGCCGTCGGCCAGCCTGAATTGCCGGTAGGCGCGCAGACCATTAGCGGCGGGACGTTGCACGCGGAAGCTTCGAGCGTCGCCACCGCGCTGGCACCCATCAGGCCGGACGAAGCCAGCCCGCCAATCGCGGTCAGCGCGTAAAATGCCTCGCGTCCACCGACAGTCACCCTGACATAGCGCGCATTGGCATCGGTGGTCGCCGCCGGGCCGGGAACGTCGGTCGCGTGGTTCCAGCTCTGGAAAAATTCGAATGTCAGTCCTCCGACCGTCCGGCCACCTTCATCATTGGCCAGCTTGGTTTCGTTGGCCCAGGCGCTGCCCGCGGTGGCGAGGAAGTTTGTGGCAGCTGCCGTCGCATTGGCCCTAGCCCCCGTCACACCCGTCAGCTGCGTCGCAGCGGCCAGCGCGGCTTGATCTGCGGCGTTCTGCAGCTCGCTGTCCATCGTCGCCATGCGGCTATAGTCCCAGCCGACCCCGGCGATCATGATCAGCCCGAACAACGCGAGCGCATATAGCGGGGCAATCGCCGCATCGCGCGCCTTTGCAAAATCGATGAAGAGTCGCTTTGCAATCATGGACCTGCCCCTCTGCCTCATCCGCCTTCGGGAACTTCCGAAGTCGACAGGCGTTCGGGCAGCTTGACCGCATCTTCGCGATAACGATCAATCGCATCCGCCGCCTTTTCGCCGCTGTGGGTCGCGTCTTCGGTGTAAACCGGTTCGGGATTGACGACCATCGCGGCATAGGTCTGCCGGTTCGCCTCTCCAAACGCTTCGGGATCATAGGCCCCGTCAAGATTGCCGTAGGTCGCGCAGCCGGTCAGCAACACGCTGCCCGCGATGGCCAGAACAATGCGATCAGTATTCATAGCCGTCTCCCTGAGTGCGCGGTTGCCCCGCAGGCGCGCTTGGTGGCAGCGTCTGCGGCTTGTAATCCTGACCGAACAACAGCGTTTCAACCGCATCGGGATCGGCCACGCGATCGGTTGGCAGCCGCACCTGATCGGGGCGGATCGGCCGCACCAGACGCGGCGTGACCACGATCAGCAGTTCGGTTTCGCCCTTCTGGAACTGAGTTGACCGGAACAGCGAGCCGATGATCGGGATCGACCCGAGGATCGGCAGTTGCTGGACATTGGTCTGGAATTCGGTGCGCAGCAGCCCGCCAAGAACAAAGCTTTCCCCGTCGCGCAGTTCCAGCGTGGTCGACGCGCGCCGGGTTTGCAGGCCCGGAATGGTCAGGCCGTTGATCGTCACCGAAGCCGACGGGTCGAGCGAGCTGACTTCCGGCTCCACAATCAGGTTGATCAGATTGTCGCCCAGCACGGTCGGGGTGAAACCCAGACTGACGCCGAAGGATTTGAACTCCACCGTGATCGCCTGACCACCCGTGCCGCCGCCCCCGCCGCCGGAATTGCCGCCCTGCACAACCGGGATCGGGAATTCGCCGCCCGCAAGGAAGGATGCCTTTTCACCCGACAGCGCAACCAGTGTCGGTTCTGCCAGGGTTTTCGACATGCCCTGTTCTTCAAGCGCGTTGAGGAAGGCTTCGATATCGACATCGCCGATTGAAAACAGCGCGCTGAAAATGCCGAACTGGTCGAGGATCGGATCAATGCCGAGCTGATTGCCCCCCAACCCATCCGAGCGCGCAGAGGCACCGCCGCCGGTTACGCCGCGGAAACTGCCGCCGAGCGAGTTGGCAAAGCCGCTGACGCCGAGCTTTTCGCCGACCGTGCGGTTCACTTCGGCAAAGCGGACTTCCAGCATCACCTGCTGCGGGCTGCCGAGTGACAGCATATTGATCACGTCATCGCCCGCAAATGCGCTGGCAAGGCGGGCCACGCGGCTGGCGACGCCTGCATCCTTGACCGTGCCGGACAGCATCAGCTTGCCATTGGTCAGCCGCGCATCAATTGTCTGACCGGGAAACATTTGGCCCAACTGGTTGCGCAAGGCATCGACATCGGGGCCGACCGAGATATCCATCACCGCGATCACGCGATTGGCTTTGTCATACAGCGTCAGGCTGGTCGTGCCGACTGACTTGCCGAGGATATAGATTGACCGGTCGGACACCGGCAGGACATCGGCGATCGCTTCACTGCCGATCATTGCGCGATCAATCGCGCGGTCGGCGGTGACGATCTGGCTTTTATTGATCGCCACTTCGATTTCGCCGGCGTGAATGTCCGCGCCCGAAGATTGGGCCTGCGCAGGAACCGCGACCAGCGCGGCTGATGCCAGCAGGGCTGCTGCCAGAATATGCTTCATGATCCCTATCTCCCCCCCAGAAGGTTGACCGGGTAGGCCTGGCCTTCAACCCCGCGATAAATCGTCATGCTTGGCCCGCTGGGCATTGGCCGCGCCATCGGGCTGCCGGGCTGCGCCATCGCGGCGGGCCGGGCCATTGCCGATGCCTGCTGCGTCGGGCGTTTGCGGATATAAAGGCGTGAATTGCCGACATCGCGGTTGGTCAGGGTGCGGCCCTTGGCTTCTTCCAGCGATTCAACATTGCGCAGCGCCAGGCTTAACGTGCCCAGTTTGGTGCCGATGGCCAGTTGCTGGGCCTGCAGCGGATCGACTTCCAGCACGGCGGTTTTGCCCACCTGCGCTTCGGTTGCGCCTTCGTTGGCGATTTGATCGATGGCGAGCACTTTGACCCGTTCAAGGATGATGTCTGACATCAGATCGGCGGCCTCTGCCCCGTCACCGGGGATCTGGCGGGTCAGCAACACGTCCACCGTATCGCCGGGGCGCACGAATCCGGAAACCCCGGTCACGTCTGTTACCGGGATCGCGACAGCGCGCATGCCTTCGGGAAGTTTGGCGGCGAGCACGGCTCTGCCGCTGGCGCCGCTGACCTTGTCAGCCAGCACCGGTTCGCCCGGCACAATCGGGCGCAGCGCCACGCGGTTATCGGCGAGCGCGCCGCGGATGGTGGTAAACGCGCCCTGCGGCACCGAAGTGGCGGGGAAATTCTGGAGCCTGACATTTTCAGGCGTGAGCGGATCACCGAAATCGAGCGGCTGGGTCGCGACGACGATAGTCGTCAACTCCTGCGCCTCTGCCTGCTTTTCAACCCGCTGTTCAACGCCGGTCAGATAGGCATTGACCAGAAATACGGCAAAGGCGGCGATCACCAAAGCGCCGATGACGATAAAGATGTTCCGGTTTTGCAACTGCCGCCCCCCAATCAAAAAACAAATCGAATAAGGGTCCATGCAGCGGTTGCCGCATGGACCCTTATTTCATTATTCTCAGGGCGCAGGGGCTGCAGGGGGCTCTTTGATCAGCGTAGCAGCATCGTCCATTGCTTCGGCAATCGCATCCCCAAGGGTGACAGCGGCAAGAGCAATAGCACTGCCGACGATCGCCAGAATCAGAGCATATTCAGCAGCCGAAGCGCCGGCTTCGTCGTTAAGGAAATTCTTGATCAGGTTAGTCATGGTACAGTCCTTACGTATCAGTGGCCAACATGGCCGATTGAAAACACGCCAGACCGGTCTCGCCGGCGGGACGCCTGCCGAAGGAAACTTCCCGTTACGGGATACACGACCATTTTTTTGTTATGCAGGAGCACGTTGACCGTGATCCCGTGTGTTCAGTTCCCCCCGAACGCCCTTATAATGCTGCGGTTTGCGGCATGGGGTCAACGCTTTTTCAACCATAAAATGAAGTTGGTTAGTTAACAATAAGTTAACAAATCCCTTCGTTAACCCGCAAGGTTAATGTATCAATTAACCGTTCGGAAGGTGTTTCATTTTAAACCGGTTTTTGTCTCCCACCCCGAATCACCATCGGCCACCGCGCCGATTCGCGAATCGGGAACGGGGTGAAAAACCGGTCGGAGGAAACCTTGGCTAACGTGGACGCAATATCCCGTTCTTTTCGCAGCTGGTTTGCCGGGTGGAGCCACTCGCTCTATCAGCGCAGCATCGCCATCCCGCCGTTCCTGACGCGCAACATGGTGTGGCTCGCCGCCGGATGGGTGGCCTTTGCCGGCATCGCCGCCGCGCTGCGCATGACCTTTTCCGCCACCCCGGTGGATCACGCCGAAGACGCAGTGCCGATGCTGCTGGTCTATGGCGCGATCATCATCGCCCCGATTGCAGGCTATCTGATCGCCCGCAGCGCCTATTCCAGCGAATATGCGCGCCAACGGCCTGATTTCCACCTGTCCTTCATCGGCAAATGGCGGCGTGTCAGCCCGGCTGAAGCCAGCCAGCATCCGATGTTCGGCCCGGTCGGCTTCCTCGCATCGCTGCTGATCGGGTTGATGATCAACGTGGTGATCCGCAGCGGCGAATTTTTCTTCGCAATCCCCGCGATGAGCGCGCTGGCCCCCGATTGGGCGATGACGATGTTCGTGGTGATGGCGCTCGACGTGATCGTGATGAACTTCTTCTACATGGTCGCCTTTGTCATGGCGCTGCGCAACATCCCGCTGTTCCCGCGGATGCTGTTGTTCGTGTGGCTGACCGATATGGTCATGCAGATCATGATCGCGAACCAGATTTCGCAGATCGGGTCTTTGCCAGCGAATGTGGTGGAACCGCTGGTCAGCCTGTTAGAAGGCAACCTCCAGAAGGTGGCAATCAGCATCGCGGTGTGGATGCCCTTTATGCTGCTGTCCGATCGGGTAAACGTAACCTACCGCTGGCGCCTCGCCGCCTAGGGCGGGGGCGTATTTACCCCACAACCCCCGCGCCCGCCAGCACCGCCAGCGTCAGCACATCGGGCACAGTCGCGGTCATCGGCACGATCTGCACCGGCTTTTCCATGCCGATCATCATCGGGCCGATGGTGGCGTTGCTGCCCAGTTCGCGCAGCAGCTTGGCCGAAAGGTTGGCCGATTGCAGCCCCGGCATGATCAGCACATTGGCCGGGCCGGACAGGCGGCTGAACGGGTAGAGTTCCATCACCCTGGGGTTAAGCGCGGCATCGGGGGCCATTTCGCCTTCATATTCAAAGCCGGGCTCCTCACGATCAAGGATCGCCACCGCTTCACGGATATTGCCCAGCCATTGGCCCGACGGGTTGCCGAAGGTCGAATAGCTGAGGAACGCAACGCGCGGTTCATGCCCCATGCGCCGCGCAACCGCTGCGGTTTCGCGGGCGATATGGGCAAGTTCGGCTGCGTTGGGGCGTTCGTTGATGGTGGTATCGGCGAGGAAGGTGGTGTGGTTCTTGCCGATCATCATGTGAACGCCGAACGGCACCGCGCCGTCCTTGTGATCGAGCACCAGGTTCACCTCGCGCACGGTTTGCGCAAAGGTGCGGGTCATGCCGGTAATCATCCCGTCCCCGTGGCCCAGCGCCACCAGCAGCGAGGCAAACACGTTGCGTTCCTGATTGACCATCCGGCGCACGTCACGTTCGGTAAAGCCGCGCCGTTGCAGCCGCTTGTAGAGGAAATCGACCATCGCGGGCACGTGTTCGCTATCGGCCGAGTTCTGGATTTCAAAGCTGCCGGGATCGGACACCGAAAGCTGATGCAGCTTGTCGACCACCGCCTTGGTGCGGCCCACGAGGATCGGCGTGCCATAGCCGAAATCGCGGAACTGGATCGCGGCGCGCAGCACCACTTCTTCTTCCGCTTCGGCAAAAACCATGCGTTTGGGGTTGGCCTTGGCGACTTCGTAAACCCCGCTCAGCACCGAGGTGGTGGGGTTGAGGCGCGAACGCAGCTGGATGCGATAGGCGTCGAAATCGTCGATCCGCGCGCGGGCCACGCCCGAATCCATCGCTGCCTTGGCCACGGCGGACGACACGACTTCGATCAGGCGCGGGTCAAACGGGGCGGGGATGATGTAATCGGTGCCGAATTTCTGGTTCTTGCCATAGGCGGACGCGACCTCTTCGGGCACGCTGCGTCGGGCGAGTTCGGCAATCGCCTCGGCTGCAGCGACTTTCATCTCTTCGTTGATGGTGGTCGCCTGCACATCCAGCGCGCCGCGAAAGATGAACGGAAAGCCCAGCACATTATTGACCTGATTGGGAAAATCGCTGCGCCCGGTAGCGATGATCGCATCGGGGCGCACGGCCTTGGCAGCGTCAGGCATGATTTCGGGCACCGGGTTGGCCATCGCAAAGATGATCGGCCTGTCCGCCATCTTGCGCATCCATTCGGGCTTCAGCGCGTCGGCCGCTGACAGGCCGAGGAAGATGTCCGCGCCCACCAAGGCTTCTTCAAGGCTGGTGGCGGTGGTGGCGACCGCATGGGCGCTTTTCCACTGATCCACGTCTGCGCGGCCCGGCGTGATCGGGCCGGTGCGGTCACACATGATCACATTATCGTGGCGCACACCCATCGCCTTGATCAACGCGGTGCAGGCAATCGCCGCCGCGCCTGCACCATTGACCACCACCTTCACGTCCTTGAAGTCGCGCCCGGTCAGGTGGCAGGCATTAAGCAGGCCCGCCGCTGTGATGATCGCGGTGCCGTGCTGATCATCATGCATCACCGGGATCTTCATGCGTTCGCGCAGCGCGGCTTCGATGATGAAGCATTCGGGCGCTTTGATATCTTCAAGGTTGATGCCGCCAAAGGTCGGCTCCATCAGCGCGACCGCATTGACGAAGGCTTCGGGGTCTTCGGTATCGAGTTCGATGTCGATCGAATCCACATCGGCAAAGCGTTTGAACAACACCGCCTTGCCTTCCATCACCGGTTTGGCGGCAAGCGCGCCGAGATTGCCAAGGCCAAGGATCGCGGTGCCGTTGGTGATCACCGCGACCAGATTGGCCTTGGCGGTGTAGCGCGCGGCCAGCGCGGGATCGGCGGCGATGGCCTCAACCGGCGCAGCGACGCCCGGCGAATAGGCAAGGCTGAGATCGCGCTGCGAGGTCATCGGCTTGGTCGCGACGATCTCCAGCTTACCCGGCCGGATCGTCTCGTGATAGAACAATGCCTCGCGGGTGGTGAAGCCACCCTTGTTCTCTTCGGCCATGGTGCCTGATCCCTTTTTGTGTGCGCTTGGCGAAATCCGCGCCCCGCTTAGCGAGGAGGGCGGCACCGCGAAAGGGCGGAAATGACGCAACTCCGGGGACATCCGTAAGGGCAGACATTCCGAATCGCAACGCTGGTGTCTAGGCAATGCAGCTATGGCCGCGCCCACCGAATCCAAACCCACCCCGATGATGGCGCAATACCTCGCGCTGCGCGAGGACGCGGGCGACGCGCTGCTGTTCTACCGGATGGGCGATTTCTTCGAGCTGTTCTTCGAAGATGCGAAGGCCGCGGCGGCAATCCTCGATATCGCGCTGACCACGCGCGGCGAACATGATGGCCAGCCGATCCCGATGTGCGGCGTGCCGGTGCATTCGGCGGAAAGCTATCTTGCGCGGCTGATCCGGGCGGGTTGCCGGGTGGCGATTGCCGAACAGATCGAAACGCCCGACGAAGCCAAGGCGCGCGCCAAGCGCGAAGGCACGCCATCATCGAAGGTGCTGGTGGGCCGCGCGATTGTCAGGCTGGTGACAGCGGGCACGCTGACTGAAGAAGCCTTGCTCGAACCGCGCCGCGCCAATGTGCTGGTGGCGCTGACGGAACTGCGCGGATCAATCGGGATCGCCGCCTGCGATGTTTCAACCGGCGCAATGGTGCTGGAGGAATGCGCGCCCGAAATGCTCGGCGCGGCGCTGGCGCGGATTGGCCCAAGCGAAGTGGTGGTGCCCGAAGATTGGGCAAATGGGCCGGACGAGGCGATTTTCCGCCCGCGCGGCACCTTCGCCAGCGATGCCGGGGCAGATCGGCTCAAGGCGCTGCACGCGGTGGCGACGCTGGATGCCTTTGGAGACTTTTCGCGCGCGATGCTGGCGGCGGCAGGCGGATTGATCGCCTATCTCGACCATGTCGGGCGCGGGAACCTGCCCTTGCTGCTACCCCCGGTGCGGCGCACCGCCGAGGCTGGGATGGCGATGGATGAGGCGACGCGCGCCAGCCTCGAAATCCTCGAATCCACCTCGGGCGGGCGCAACGGCAGCCTGATCGGCGCGGTGGATCGCTGCGTTACCGGCGCAGGATCGCGCTTGCTGGCCGAAGACCTGTCCGCCCCGCTGCTCGACCATGCCGCGATCGAAGCGCGGCTGGCGCTGGTGCAATTCTGGCGTGATCGCCCGATTGAGCGCGCGCAATTGCGCGATGGCTTGCGCGCGATCCCCGATCTGGGCCGCGCGCTTGGCCGGGTGGTGGCGGGGCGCGGCTCCCCGCGCGATCTGGGTCAATTGCGCGATGGGCTGAGCGAGGCAATGCGGCTGCATCGCTGGCTTTCGGGCGCGCCTGATCGCCCCGCGCTGCTCGATGATATGCTCGCCCGCCTGACCGGCCACGGCGCTTTGACCGATTTGCTGGGCCGCGCGCTGGTGCCCTCGCCCCCGACCGAACGCAGCAATGGCGGCTATATCGCCGATGGCTATGACGCTGGGCTTGATGAATTGCGCGCCACATCGGGCGATGCGCGCCGCGCAATTGCCGCGATGGAGGCCCGCTACCGCGACGAAACCGGGATCGCCACGCTCAAGATTCGCCACAACGGCGTGCTCGGCTATTTCATCGAGGTTGCCGCGCGCCATGCCGACCGGTTGATGGCACCCGATAGCGGCTTCACCCATCGCCAGACGATGAAGGACGCAGTGCGGTTCAATTCATTGACATTGCACGAGGAAGCCGCACGCATCGCCGAAGCGGGCGGCCATGCGCTGGCTGCCGAAGAAGCGCATTTCGAAGCGCTGGTGGCCGAAATCACCGCTGCACGTGAAAGCATCGCCGCGACCGCTGCCGCACTCGCCCGGATCGATGTCGCTGCCGCCAATGCCGAACGCGCGGCCGAAAGCGACTGGTGCCGGCCGGAGATTGCCGAAGACACGGGCCTTACCATCACCGGCGGGCGGCATCCGGTGGTCGAAGCCGCGTTGGCGCAGGCGGGCGAGCGGTTTGTGGCCAACGACTGTGTTCTGGCTCAGGATAACCGCCTATGGCTGATCGGCGGGCCGAACATGGGCGGTAAATCAACCTTCCTGCGGCAGAACGCACTAATCGTGCTGCTGGCGCAGGCGGGGTGCTTTGTCCCGGCCACGGCGGCGCGCGTAGGGCTGGTCGACCGCCTGTTCAGCCGGGTTGGTGCGGCGGATAATCTGGCGCGCGGGCGATCCACCTTCATGGTCGAAATGGTCGAAACCGCCGCGATTCTGGCGCAGGCGACCCAGCGCAGTTTCGTGATCCTTGATGAAGTCGGGCGCGGCACATCGACCTATGATGGCCTGGCACTGGCATGGGCGGTGGCCGAAGCGGTGCATTCGCGCATCGCCTGCCGCTGCCTGTTCGCCACCCATTATCACGAACTCGCGCGGCTGGCGGAGACTTGTGAGGCGCTATCGCTGCACCATGTCCGCGCGCGTGAATGGCAGGGCGATCTGGTGTTGCTGCATGAACTTGCCGAAGGCCCTGCGGATCGTTCCTATGGCCTTGCGGTCGCACGGCTGGCCGGGGTGCCCGATGCTGTCGTGGAACGCGCCAAGGCGGTGCTTGAAAAGCTTGAGGCCACCCGCGAAGCCACCGGAGGGATTGCCGCCGGGCTGGGCGATCTGCCGCTGTTCGCCGCGCTGCGCCCCGAACCGCAGGCGTCGCCCGAACAACGGCTGGCAGAGCAATTGCGCGCCGCCGATCTGGATGCACTAACCCCGCGAGAGGCGCTCGACCTGCTGTATCAATGGAAGCGCGCACTGCCCGCCAACAAGCGCTGACCAAGCGCGGGCATCACCGCGTGGGAACCGGCGCCTCACCCGTGTAATCGTAAAACCCGCGCCCGGTCTTGCGGCCCAGCCATCCGGCTTCGACATATTTTACCAGCAGCGGCGCGGGGCGATATTTGGTGTCGCGGGTGGTCATGTAGAGCACGTTGATAATATCGAGGCAGGTGTCCAGGCCCACGAAATCCGCCAGTTGCAGCGGCCCCATCGGGTGGTTGAGGCCGAGCCGGCAGCCCTTGTCGATATCCTCGATCCCCGCGGTCGACTGGCCGAGCACAAACACTGCCTCGTTGATCATCGGCAGAAGGATGCGGTTGACGACGAAGCCGGGTTCATCCTGGCTCAGCACCACTTCCTTGCCCAGTTCGCGCGCGAATTCGGTCACGCGATCGGTGGTGGCCTGCGCAGTGGCAAGGCCGGGGATCACCTCGATCAGCCCCATCACCGGCACCGGGTTGAAGAAATGCAGCCCGATAAAGCGCGCCGGATCGGGCGAATGATTGGCCATACGGGTGATCGGGATCGATGATGTGTTCGATGCCATGATCGCATCGGCTGAAAGCACCTTGCCCGCCGCCTGAAAAATCGCGTTCTTGATTTCCTCGCGCTCGGTCGCGGCTTCGATGATCAGATCGGCCTCGGCCATCGGTGCGTAATCGGCAACCGGGGTGATGCGGGCGAGCAGCGCCTCGGCCTCGCCCGCTTCGATCTTGCCGCGCCCCATCAGCTTGACCAGCGCCTTTTCGACAGTGGCCTTGCCCGCTTCAGCGCGGGCGAGGTCAACGTCCGACAGCATGACTTTCATGCCTTGGGCGGCGACAGTCTGAGCGATGCCGGTTCCCATCTGACCGGCGCCGATGACGGCGATATTGCGCATGGTGTATTCCTTCGCAAGTGCAGCAAAGCGCTCGCCCTAGCGGGGAAGGTGCGGCCTGACTAGCTGCGTTCTCAATCGCGATTGGCGCCGGGAACCCACTTTATGTCCGCCTTACCATCATTATTGGCGGCGCGGCCCAACACGAACAGATAGTCCGAAAGCCGGTTGATATAACGCAGCGCCGCCGGATTGGTCGGCTCTGTTGCGGCCAGCGCGGTCATCGCGCGTTCGGCGCGGCGCGTCGCGGTGCGCGCCAGATGCAACCGCGCAGCCGCCTCTGTCCCGCCGGGGAGAATAAAGCTGGTGAGCGGCGCAAGCACTGCGGTGAGCGCGTCGATCCGTTCTTCAAGCCATGCAACCTGCGATGGCACAATCCGCAGCACCATGTCTGTTGGCGAAAAATCGTCATTTTCCGCAGGGGTCGCCAGATCGGCGCCCAGATCGAACAGATCGTTCTGGATGCGAAACACGCTATCGGCAGGCGCACCGCTCAATTTGCGCAAGGCGAAACCCAGCGCCGCATTCGCCTCGTCAACGGCGCCGATCGCTTCCATGCGCGCTGCATGTTTGGGCAGGCGCGATCCATCGACCAGCCCGGTCGTTCCATCATCCCCGGTGCGGGTGTAAATCTTGTTGAGCTTGACCATAGGCCTCAGCGCGCGACGGCAAGGATGATCACCACCACCACGATTGCCAGTGCCTGATATTTGATCCGCGCAAACATCGCCTTGTTCTGGGCGAGCTGCATATCAGTGGCGGTTTTACCCTCGCCGGTTTCAAGATCGATCCTGGTCGTCTTGAGGAAGGCAATGATCCCACGGATCAGCGAAAAGACGACAAGCCCCATCAGGACGAGCAGCACGGGCACAAGGACATAGTTCATGGGTGCATAATGGCCGTTTGCGCGTCAGGTTCCAAGCCGCAAATGCTGCAAGCGCAATTGCGCGGCAAGCACCAGCCCATCCTCGCCTGCCAACCGCCGTTCGGCCAAGGCTGGCGAACCGCGCCGCTTGGCGAGTTTCAGGCCCTCCCCGTCAGTCAACAGCGCATGGTGGTGCCAGCGCGGCACGGGCAGGCCGAGCAGCGCCTGAAGCGTGCGGTGGACGTGGCTCGCCGCGAACAGATCGGCCCCGCGCGTCACCAGCGTCACGCCGTCCGCCGCATCGTCGAGCGTGACGGCAAGGTGATAGCTGGCGGGCAGATCCTTGCGCACCAGCACCACGTCGCCCAGCCCGGACAGATCGACCGGGATTGTCCCGGCAAAATCATCCTCCCACACCAGCGCGCCGGTTTGCGCCAGCGCCCCGTCTGCATCGAGCCGCCACGCCGAAGGCAGCTCCGGGTCAGGCGGGTTATGCTTGCAGATTCCGGGATATATCAGGCCATCTGTCCCCGCCTGCGCCCCGGCATCGACGATCTGCTTGCGGGTGCAGGTGCAGCGATACAGCAGTCCGCGCGCGCGCAACGTTTCGGCGGCGGCGGCGTAGCTTTCCAGCCGGGTCGATTGCGCGGACACTTCTTCCCATTCCAGCCCCAGCCATGCCAGATCGCGGCGAAATTCCTCCGCCAGTTCAGGGCGTGAACGCGGCCCGTCAATATCCTCGATCCTGAGCAGGAACCGCCCGCCACTGGCCCTCGCCAGATCATGCGCGATGATCGCGGACAGCGCATGGCCCAGATGCAGCCGCCCATTGGGGCTTGGCGCAAACCGGGTCACCAAAGGGGCGCAATTCTGCATCGCGCCAGCCATGCCACAGGACATAACCTTGCGTCATCCACAGATTTGCCCACCGCCTGTCCACAGGAGGCCACTGTGGATAGTCATCCTGTCATGGGTTTGACTCTTTAGATTGGCACGCCATGATCCAGTCAATCAGGGAGGAACGCGCACCGTGTTCAATGCCGAACTGATCGAAAAGGCGGCCCAGTTCCGCAGCGCGGACGGCGATCCGGCGCGCAACCTGTCGGCGTGCCCGGCGCTGGTGCTGAATGCCGATTACACCCCGCTGTCCTATTACCCGCTCAGCCTGTGGCCGTGGCAGACGGCGATCAAGGCGGTGTTTCTCGACCGGGTGGATATTGTCGCCAGCTACGAACGCGAGGTGCATTCGCCCAACCTCGACATGAAAATCCCGAGCGTTATCGCGCTCAGACAATATGTGAAGCACAGCGAATTTCCCGCCTTCACGCGCTTCAACGTGTTCCTGCGTGATCGCTTTCAGTGCCAGTATTGCGGCAGCCACGATCATCTGACCTTTGATCACGTGATGCCGCGCCGATTGGGCGGGCGCACCACGTGGGAAAACATCATCACCGCCTGCGCGCCGTGCAACATGAAAAAGGGCGGGCGCACCCCGAAACAGGCGGCGATGCCCGTGCACCGCACCCCGATCCGCCCGACCAGCTGGCAATTGCAGCAGCACGGCAAGCTGTTCCCGCCCAATTACCTCCACGAAACCTGGCGCGACTGGTTGTATTGGGACATCGAGCTGGAGGCGTAATACCAGCGCGCTGAAATGCTTACGGAAAACGGCGCGGGAGTCGCCCCCCGCGCCGCTCTTTATTCTTGCTGAGAAACCCTTCCCTCAGAAAACTTCGAACAGGCCTGCCGCGCCCATGCCGCCGCCGATGCACATGGTGACGACGACATATTTCACACCGCGACGCTTGCCTTCGATCAGCGCGTGACCGGTGCAGCGTGCGCCAGTCATGCCATAGGGGTGGCCGATCGAGATCGAGCCGCCATTGACGTTGAGGATATCGTTATTGATGCCGAGCTTGTCGCGGCAATAGAGCACCTGCACCGCGAAGGCCTCGTTCAACTCCCACAGGCCGATGTCGTCCATTTTCAGGCCGGTGGCTTTCAACAGTTTGGGGATCGCGAAGACCGGGCCGATGCCCATTTCGTCAGGTTCGGTGCCCGCCACCGCCATGCCGACATAGCGGCCCAAGGGCTGAAGCCCCTTTTGTTCGGCCAGCTTGGCTTCCATCAGCACTGAGGCCGACGAACCATCCGACAATTGCGAGGCATTGCCTGCGGTAATGCACATCCCCGGCCCCATCACCGGCTGAAGCGATTGCAGCCCTTCGAGCGTGGTCGACGGGCGGTTGCCTTCGTCCTTGGTCAGGGTGAATTCGACATGGCTGACTTCGCCGGTTTCCTTGTCCTTCACCGCCATGGTGGTGGTGACGGGAACGACTTCAGCATCGAGATATCCGGCAGCCTGCGCGGCGGCCGTGCGCTGCTGCGATTGGAGCGCGTATTCGTCCTGCGATTCGCGGCTGATGCCGTAACGTTTGGCGACGGTTTCCGCCGTGCCAAGCATCGGCATATACACATCCTTGTGCATCGCGATCAGCGAACGGTCGGGCGACACCCGCATTTCCGGCGTCTGCACCATCGAGATCGAGTCCTGCCCGCCGCCGACGACGATATCCATGTTGTCGACGATGATCTGCTTGGCAGCCGTGGCAATCGCCATCAGGCCCGATGAACACTGGCGGTCGATGGTCTGGGCCGACACCGTCACCGGGCAACCGGCGCGCAGCGCGACCTGGCGGCCAATATTGCCCGCCTGCGTGCCCTGGGTCAGCACCGTGCCCCACACCACATCATCAATCGCGCCCGCTTCGATCCCGGCGCGTTCAATCGCGGGGGCGAGGCTGTAGGCGCCAAGCGTGGCGCCGGGCGTGGCATTGAAGGCGCCCTTGTATGCGCGGCCAATCGGCGTGCGGGCGGTGGAAACGATAACAGCTTCACGTGACATGGGAGGTATTCCTTTATTCTAGAGGGTGTGCCTCCGCGTGGGCGGAGGCCTCTGGCGTCTGCGCCGTCCCGAATGAAGTTCCCGCTCTCGCGGGAACACACATCGGGCTCACACAGGCCTTAAACGAAGAACTGCGTGATCCATTCGCAGATCAGCGCAGGCTTTTCCTCGCCTTCGATCTCGATGGTGATTTCGGCGGTCTGCTGCCACTGGCCGGGGCGCTTTTCGACCATTTCCAGAAGTTTCCAGTGGCCGCGAATGCGCTTGCCCGATCGCACAGGGGCGATGAAGCGGGTTTTGTTGCCGCCGTAATTCACACCCATCTTGATCCCGTCAATGCGCGGCATATCGCTGTTCGCGCTGAGGTAGGGGATCATCGACAGCGTGAGGAAGCCGTGGGCGATGGTGCCGCCGAACGGGGTCATCTTCGCCATGTCTTCGTTCACATGGATGAACTGGTGATCACCGGTCGCCTCGGCGAACTGGTTGATGCGTTCCTGGCTCATTTCGGCCCATTGGCTGGTGCCGATATTCTCGCCAACCTTGGCGGCCAATTCCTGCGGGGTCATCGGGCTCCTCCTTCGCGTTTGCGCCGACGAGATCCCGTGCCCGCCGCGCTGCTTGTGCGGCAGTGTCATGGCGCATCATCGGGGGGAGCGCAACGGCGGCGATTATGCCGTTACGGCACCGCGCATCTTGCCGCCGGCCGCCTGCTTGCACGCGGTGCTGCGATCCAGCAACGCCCGCGCCGAATCGATCCGCTGGCAATAGGAATGCAGCCCGATCTGCAAACCGACCAGCATCAGCATCACCGGCTGATAGGCAATCCCCTGAAACAGCGCGCCGACAAGATAGATTACCGCGCCCATCTGCAAGGCCGCCGCAAACGGCGCGATCCAGCGTTCCGCCTCATCCTCACGCCCGCGCCAGCGGCGCTGGATGCGCTCCATCTGCCACAGCCCCAGCCCGTGCAGCGCCAGCCAGATAGCAAGCCCCGGCCAGCCCTGTTCGCCCAGCATCTCGAACACCGAAGAATGGAACGCGCGGCCTTCATCGACCACTTCCTTGTATTCCAAGGTGGTGGTGTTTCCGGCGACCTCTTTAACCGGCATGACATAGGAAAAGCGGTTGCCGCGATAGGCATCGAACCCGCCGCCAAATGGCTTTTCATCGACGTAATCGAGCGTCCATTGCCACACCGCCACGCGGGTCGATGCGCTTTCATCGCCGCCCGGCGCGGTGATGGTGGCCATGCGTTCGTAATAGCTTTGCGGCAGGAACGGCAGCGCGGTGAGGCCCAGCACCCCTGCCCCGGCGATGAACAGCAGGCGGTGGCGGGTATAACGCAGCATCAGCACACCCAGCGCGGCGATGCACAGCAATCCGGTGCGCGCTTCGGTTCCGATGGGCACCAGCAGGCAGGCAAAGGTCAGCGCCGCCGCGAACGCCGTCACCGCCCAGTGCGGGCGAAACACCGTCCCATGCCGCACAAACCACCAGATCATCGGGATCAGCCCGATCGCAACCGTCGCCAGGGTTGAGCTTTCATAGATGCCGCTATTGTCGTTGACGAAGAATTTGAGGTTTTCATACCCGCCCCCGCCCAGCACGGTCTTCATCCCCGTGCCGATCACGATGGTGGCAATCGCCAGCACCAGCACCAGCGCCAGCCCTTCGATCCGGGCGCGAGTGGTGAGCGTTAACGGCAGGAAGATCGCAAACAGCAAGGCCTTCCACACCCAATCCCACTTGGTTGCGGCCTCGGCGGGAAAATCGGCGTTTCCGGTGGTCCACCAGCAATAGGCGAGCAGCGCCAGCATCAGCCCCTGCCGGGTGGTAAAGCGCGCGCCTTGTTTGCGATCCAGCGCCAGCCATCCGCCAAACGCAGCGGCAAACGCGATCAGCGAAACCGGCAGGCTGGCAATGATCGAATAGCCGATCCGCTGCGGGGCGAGGATGTCGATATAGACATACAGAAGCACCCACAGAAACGGGCGCCGGATGCCGAGCACCAGCACATATCCAATGAAAGCAAGGAAGGCGAGGTCGAGCATGGGTTACGCGCTATCGCCGTGCTGCTGCGTCGCGGGGTCATCAGGCTTGCGCGCGCGGCGCGCGGCGTTGCGGGCCGTCCCGCTATTCGCCTTGCGATTGGCCTTGGTGTCGGATGTCATCTGTTCGATCAGCGGATCGGTATCCAGCCCATCGCGCAGCACCAGCCGCAGCAACGCAATGGCAATCAGACCATGACCCAGCGCTAGCGCAAAATAATCGATCATCTCAGGTGGCTCCGGGCCGCGATACCCCTCATCCTTATACCGATGCAGTTGACGCGGCGTTAAGCACAGCTGCGGTAAGCGCTGGGGCCATGACCCGCGTGCTCCATGTCCTTGACCACTCGCTGCCGCTCCACAGCGGCTACACGTTCCGCACCCGCGCGATTTTGAAGGCGCAGCAAGGGCTGGGGCTGGAGGTGCGGGGGATTACCGGGCAGCGGCATAATCTTGAGGCTGCTGGCGGCGGATCGCCCGAGATTGCCGATGGCCTCACCTTCCATCGCACCGCAGGCCTTCCCGCAGGCCCGCCGGCACTGCGCGAGCTGGGCGAAATCAATGCGCTTGACCGCGCAATCCGCGCGTTGGCGGCAGACTGGCGGCCCGATATCATCCACGCCCATTCGCCCGCGCTATGCGGCGCGGCGGCGCAACGTGCTGCGCGCGCGCTGGGGATCCCGTTCGTCTATGAAATCCGCGCCTTCTGGGAAGATGCCGCGGTCGGCAACCTGACCGGCAGCGAAGGCAGCATCAAATACCGCCTCACCCGCGCGCTGGAAACGCGGGTGGCGAAAACCGCCGATGCGCTGTTCACCATCTGCGAAGGGTTGAAAGATGATCTGGCGCGGCGCGGCATTGCGCCGGGCAAGATCACAGTGATGCGCAACGGCGTTGACCTGTCGCTGTTCGGCCAGCCAATTCCGCACGACAATGCGCTGGCCGGGACGCTCGAACTTGACCCGGAAGCCCCGGTGATCGGCTATATAGGCAGCTTTTATGCCTATGAAGGCGTCGATGATCTGATCGCCGCGATGCCGCTGCTCAGGCAATCGCACCCGCAGGCCCGGTTGCTGCTGGTGGGCGCGGGGCCGATGGACGCCGCGTGGCGCGCGGCGGCGGCGGCCCTGCCCGATCCACAAGTGGTAATCTTCACCGGACGCGTTCCGCATGGTGAGGTGGAACGCTATTATTCGCTGGTGGATGTGCTCGCCTATCCGAGGAAGGCGCAGCGGCTGACCGATCTGGTCACCCCGTTAAAGCCATTGGAAGCGATGGCGCAGCGGCGGCTGGTGGCCGCATCAAGCGTGGGGGGGCACCGCGAATTGATCAACGATGGCGATACCGGCACCTTGTTCGCGCCCGATGATCCCGCCGCCTGCGCTGCGGCGCTCGCAGGCCTGCTGGATGCGCGCGAAGGATGGGACGCAATGCGCAATCGCGCCGAGGCCCATGTGCGCGCTCACCATGATTGGGCCGCCAATGCGCATAATTATCTTTCTGTTTACCATCTTTTGTTAGCCCGGAGCCTAAACAACAGCACGTCCGGCGCACGCGCCGCATCGCAAGCAGCGGGATGACACGCAAATGACCACGGGGCAGCAGGATCAACCGACGCAGCGCAGGCCGCGCAAGCTGTCGTCGCATCCGGCCTTTGCACCAATGCTTGGTGTCTGGGGGGCGGCGCTGGCCGGACTTTCGATTATGGTCATGCCCCCTGTCCTGATCGCACAGTTCAGCAAAGGCACTGTTCTGATGCTGCTTGGACAGCAGGCGCAGATCGTGCTGGCTATCGGCGGCGCATTGCTGCTTGGCGGCGCGCTGTTCATGATTGCCAGCCGCGCCAGCCGTGCGGAACGGGCCGGCGCCGATGCGCCCTCGCTCGTCGCGCGCGCGGCAAGCCATGTCCGCGCGATTGATCCCAAGCACGAACTTGGCAGCGCCAGCCTGGACGAACCGCTGGAGACCATGCCCTTTGCCCCGCCTGTGCCTGCGCCCTCTCCTGTCGCAGACGCGCCGGTGTTAGCACTGCCGCCGCCGCGCGCGCTTGATCTGGCGGAATTCGCGCAACTGCCGGGCCGTAACGCGGTGTGGGTTGAAGAATCGCCCGCACCGATCGCGGATGACGCGGCCACGCTTGCACCCCACGTCGAAACGGAACCTGTCCAGCCCTCACCCAAGTCGGAGGTGGCCACACTCCCATCTCCAGCCGCGAACCCCGGCACCACCGCGCTAACGCGTCTGCGCGCGATGCCAGTGCAGGAATTGAGCGTTATCCAGATGGTTGAACGCTTTGCTGGCGCACTGCACGAACACCGCACCACTGCCCCCGGCACAGCGGGCAACCGCCACGACATCGCCGCCCGCGAAGCCGCATTGGCCGAAGCGATGAAGGCGCTGGCGGCGCTGAGCGGGGAGCGCGGCGCGGCCCCTGAGGGTGAGCCGCTGCGCGATGCTATCGCCCGGCTGCAAGGACTGCGCGGCGCGGCCTGAACCGGGTAATAGGCGCAAAAGCTGCAAGCAATCCGGCGAGCTGATGCAGGTTACGCAATCTAATGATAGTTTGAATACCTCTGCGAGAAATAATACTTCACGCAAAGCCATTGCCAAACCCGCTTCGCGTCGGCATGAGAAGCCCGAAATCGGGTGAGGTAGGCCGCCTGCGGTAAATCTTGTCCGGAATAATCGTCGCCAAGCGTGCGTCAGGCGTTTCGCCACCATACGCACCTGTCGACATCTGACAGATCGGACTTTGCCATGGGATACCCCTCCTCCCAGGGTCTCTATGACCCCGCCAACGAACATGACGCCTGCGGCGTCGGCATGGTTGCGCATATCAAGGGCGAAAAAAGTCAGGCCATCATCGCGCAGGCGCTGGAGATTCTCGAAAAGCTCGATCATCGCGGCGCGGTGGGCGCCGATCCGCTGCTGGGGGACGGCGCGGGGCTGCTGATCCAGATTCCCGATCCGCTGATTCGCAAATGGGCCGACGCGCAGGGACACGATCTGCCCGCGCCGGGCGAATACGGGATCGCCATGTGCTTCCTGCCGCAGGACGATGCGGCGCGCGCCTTCGTCAAGGCGCGGATGGAAACCTTCACCGCCAAGGAAGGCCAGCGCTTTGTCGGCTGGCGCGCTGTGCCAACCACGATAGATGGCCTCGGCGCGGCGGTGATCGCATCAATGCCGGTGATCGAAATGGCGGTGATCGCACGCGGGCCGGACTGTGCCGATCAGGACGCCATTGAACGCAAGCTGCTGACCATCCGCAAACAGGTGCAGAACCCGCTCGCCCAGCTCGCCGAAAAGCACGGCCTGCCCGGTCTGACCGATACCTATCTCCCCAGCTGTTCCACCCGCACGGTGGTGTACAAGGGCCTGCTGCTGGCAACGCAGGTCGGCAGTTTCTACGATGATCTGCGCGATCCAGATTGCGTATCGGCGCTGGGGCTGGTGCATCAGCGGTTCAGCACCAACACCTTCCCCAGCTGGCGGTTGGCCCACCCGTATAGGTTCATCGCCCATAATGGCGAAATCAACACCGTGCGCGGCAACGTCAACTGGATGAACGCGCGCCGCCGCACGATGGAAAGCGACCTGCTCGGCCCCGATCTCGACAAAATGTGGCCGATCATCCCGCACGGGCAATCCGACACGGCCTGCCTCGATAATGCGCTCGAACTGCTGATCGCGGGCGGATATTCGCTTGCCCACGCGATGATGATGCTGATCCCCGAAGCGTGGAGCGGCAACGCATTGATGACGCCTGCGCGCCGGGCGTTCTACGAATATCACGCCGCGCTGATGGAACCATGGGACGGCCCGGCCGCAGTATGCTTTACCGATGGCCGCCAGATCGGCGCGACGCTGGATCGCAACGGCCTTCGGCCTGCGCGGTTCTGCGTGACCAAGGATGACATCGTCTGCCTCGCATCGGAAAGCGGCGTGTTGCCATTTGCTGAAGAAGACATCGTGCGCAAATGGCGGCTGCAACCCGGCAAGATGCTGCTGATCGATCTGGAACAGGGCCGCATCATCGAAGATGACGAGCTGAAGGCCGACCTCGCCAATGCCCAGCCCTATGCCAAGTGGCTGGCACAGGCGCAGTACAAGCTGGAAGACATCACCGATATCGTCCCCGAACTTGCCGCCATCCCACCCGAAGAAACGACGCTGATGGAGCGCCAGCAGGCGTTCGGCTACACGCAGGAAGACATCAGCCGCTTCCTTGAGCCGATGGCGGTGAACGGCGATGATCCGATTGGGTCAATGGGCACCGACACGCCGATCGCGGTGCTGTCGAACCGTGCGCGCTTGCTGTATGATTATTTCAAGCAGAACTTTGCGCAAGTCACCAACCCGCCGATCGATCCGATCCGTGAAGAACTGGTGACCAGCCTCACCAGCATGATCGGCCCGCGCCCCAATCTGCTAGGCCGCGACGCCGGGACGCATAAGCGGCTGGAGGTCGATCAACCGATCCTCACCAACGAAGATCTGGCCAAGATCCGCTCGGTCGAAGAGGCGCTCGACGGCGCGTTCCGCTGCGCCACCATCGACATCACCTGGGATGCCGCGAGCGGGGCTGATGGCCTCGAACTGGCGATCAAGGAAATGTGCTGGGCCGCGACAGAAGCGGTGCTGCAGGATCACAATATCCTGGTGCTGTCCGACCGCGCGCAGAGCGAGGCCCGCGTGCCGATGCCCGCATTGCTGGCAACCGCAGCGGTGCATCATCACTTGGTGCGCCAAGGCCTGCGGATGCAGACCGGGCTGGTGGTCGAAACCGGCGAAGCGCGCGAAGTGCATCATTTCTGCGTGCTGGCAGGCTACGGCGCGGAAGCGATCAACCCCTACCTCGCCTTTGAAACGCTCGAAGCGCTGCGCGCCAAGCGGCACCCTGATCTGACGCCCGCCAAGGTGCAGCAGAACTACATCAAGGGCGTGGGCAAGGGCATCCGCAAGGTCATGTCCAAGATGGGCATTTCAACCTATCAGTCATATTGCGGGGCACAGATTTTCGATGCGGTGGGGCTGTCATCCGCCTTCATCGAAAAGTTCTTCACCGGCACCGCCACCACCATCGAAGGCATCGGCTTGGCCGAAGTCGCCGAAGAATCGCTGCGCCGCCATGCGCAGGCTTACGGCGACAACCCGCTGTATGACGGGATGCTCGATGCTGGCGGGATTTACCAATACCGCCTGCGCGGCGAAGAACACGCCTGGACCCCGCAAAACGTCGCGCAATTGCAGCATGCAGTGCGCGGCAATGACCCGAAAAATTACGCAGAATTTGCCGCCAGCATCAATGAACAATCCGAACGCCTGCTGACAATCCGCGGCTTGCTCGAATTCAAGAAAGCCGACCAGCCAATCCCGCTTGATGAGGTTGAACCGGCAGCTGAAATCGTCAAGCGCTTCGCCACCGGGGCGATGAGCTTCGGATCGATCAGCCACGAGGCGCATTCAACCCTTGCCATCGCGATGAACCGTATCGGCGGGCGCTCAAATACCGGCGAAGGCGGGGAGGAACCATTCCGCTTTACCCCGCTGGCCAATGGCGATTCGATGCGCAGCCGGATCAAGCAGGTCGCCTCTGGCCGGTTCGGCGTGACCACCGAATATCTCGTCAATTCGGACGATATCCAGATCAAGATGGCGCAGGGCGCAAAGCCCGGTGAAGGCGGGCAATTGCCCGGCCACAAGGTGGACAAGCGCATTGGCGCGGTGCGCCATTCGACCCCGGGCGTGGGCCTGATTTCGCCTCCGCCGCACCACGACATCTATTCGATCGAGGATCTGGCGCAGTTGATCCACGATCTGAAAAACGTGAACCCCGTCGCACGGATTTCGGTGAAGCTGGTGTCCGAAGTCGGCGTGGGAACGGTCGCGGCGGGCGTGTCAAAAGCGCGCGCGGATCATGTCACCATTTCGGGCTTTGACGGCGGGACGGGCGCATCGCCGCTGACCAGCCTGACCCACGCGGGCAGTCCGTGGGAAATCGGCCTTGCCGAAACCCAGCAAACGCTTCTGCTCAATGACCTGCGCAGCCGCATTGCGGTGCAGGTCGATGGGGGGCTGCGCACCGGCCGCGATGTCGCCATTGGCGCGCTGCTCGGCGCGGACGAGTTTGGCTTTGCCACCGCGCCGCTGATCGCCGCCGGGTGCATCATGATGCGCAAATGCCACCTCAACACCTGCCCGGTCGGCGTTGCCACGCAAGACCCGGTGCTGCGCGCGCGCTTTACCGGTCAGCCCGAACACGTGGTCAATTACATGTTCTTCGTCGCTGAAGAACTGCGCGCGATCATGGCCGAAATGGGGTTCCGCACGGTGGCCGAGATGGTGGGCCGGGTCGACCGGCTCGACACCAGCCGGATGCAGCGCCACTGGAAGGCGCGCGGGATCGACCTTAGCCGCATCCTCCACCAGGTGGAACTGAAGAACGGCGCGTCGCTGCGCAACGTGGCGACGCAGGATCACGGGCTGAAAGGCGCGCTCGATAATCAATTGATCGCCGATTGCCGCAGCGCGATTGATACCAAAACCCCGGTGCAGATCACCCGCACCGTGCGCAACGTCCACCGCACGGTTGGCGCAATGCTATCGGGCGAAATTGCCAAGGCATATGGCCATGAAGGCCTGCCGATCGACACCATCCGCATCAATCTGACCGGGGTGGCCGGGCAAAGCTTCGGCGCGTGGCTCGCCCACGGGGTAACGCTCGATCTGGTTGGCGATGCCAATGACTATGTTGGCAAGGGGCTATCGGGCGGACGCATCATCGTGCGCCAACCCGAAACCGCGCCGCGCGCCGCGCAGGACAACATCATCGTCGGCAACACAGTGCTTTATGGCGCGGTGGCAGGCGAGGCATATTTCAACGGCGTCGCGGGTGAACGTTTTGCCGTGCGCAATTCGGGCGCGCTGGCCGTGGTCGAAGGCGCAGGCGATCACGCCTGCGAATACATGACCGGCGGCGTGGTGGTTGTGCTGGGCAAGACCGGACGCAATTTCGCTGCGGGGATGAGCGGCGGGGTCGCCTATGTCTATGATCCGGACGGCGACTTCTCCAGCCTCGTCAATCACGCACAGGTCGATCTGCTGCCGATTTCGGCGGCTCCCGATGCCGAGGAAGGAACGGGCCGCCCCACGCAGCGTCCGCGCTCGGTCAATGATTTCGGCATGGGCGACATGCTGCGTCACGATGCCGAACGCCTGCGCATTCTGGTCGAGCGCCATCAACTCCACACCGGCAGCAAGCTGGCGGGTGAATTGCTGGCCAATTGGGATGCGGCGCTGACGCGCTTCGTCAAGGTCATGCCGCGCGACTATGCGGCAGCGCTGAAGCGGCTGGAAGCGGAACGCCACGAAGCCGCCAGCGTCGCGGCAGAATAGATTTCAGGAACGAGACATTACAATGGGCAAGGAAACCGGATTTCTCGAGCTGGACCGCCGCGAGCGGGATTATCTCGATCCGCAGGAGCGGTTGAAGAACTACCGCGAATTCATCATCCAGCCGGATGAAGGCACGCTGGCGGGCCAGGCCTCGCGCTGCATGAATTGCGGGATTCCTTATTGTCACAACGGCTGTCCGGTGAACAACCTGATCCCCGACTGGAACCACCTTGTTTACGAAGCGGACTGGAAGCGCGCGCTGGCGATGCTCCATTCTACCAACAATTTTCCCGAGTTTACCGGGCGCATCTGCCCCGCCCCGTGCGAGGCGGCCTGCACGCTCAACATCGTCGATCAGCCAGTGACGATCAAATCGATCGAATGCGCAATCATCGATCGCGGGTGGAAAGAAGGCTGGGTCAGCCCGCAGGTACCCGCGCACAAGACCGGCAAATCGGTGGCGGTGGTCGGCTCCGGCCCGGCGGGGCTGGCCTGTGCGCAGCAACTCGCGCGCGCCGGGCACAGCGTCACGGTGTTCGAAAAGAACGACCGCATCGGCGGCTTGCTGCGTTACGGCATCCCCGACTTCAAGATGGAAAAGCACCTCATCAACCGGCGGTGCCAGCAGATGGAAGCCGAGGGGGTGACGTTCAAAACCTCCAAGGAAGTCGGCGTCGACATCTCGTTCAAGAGCTTGCAGGAAAACTTTGATGCAGTGGTGCTGTCCGGCGGCGCGGAAGATGCGCGCCCGCTGACCATCCCCGGCGCGGAAATGACCGGCGTGCGGCTGGCGATGGAGTTCCTGACCCAGCAGAACAAGCGCGTTGCGGGCGACGATGAGCTGCGCGCTGCCCCGCGCGGAAGCCTGCTCGCCACTGGTAAGCACGTGGTGGTGCTGGGCGGCGGTGATACCGGGAGCGACTGTGTGGGCACATCAAACCGGCAGGGCGCCGCCAGCGTCACCCAGCTGGAAATCATGCCCAAGCCCCCGGAAAAGGAAGACAAGGCGCTGACCTGGCCCGATTGGCCAATGAAACTGCGCACCTCGTCAAGCCATCAGGAAGGCGTGGAGCGCGATTGGGCGGTGCTGGCCAAACGCGTGATCGGCGACGGCGAAGCGGTGACCGGGCTGGAATGCGTCCGCGTTGAATGGGCGGGCGGCCAGATGCAGGAAATTGCGGGTAGTGAATTCACGATTCCCGCCGATCTGATCCTGCTGGCGATGGGCTTCGTCGGGCCGAAGAAGGCCGGGCTGCTCGAACAGGCAGGCGTGGCGCTCAGCCCGCGCGGCAATGTCGATGCCGATACTGATAGCTATGCCACCAGCGTTCCCGGCGTCTTCGCCTGCGGCGATATGCGGCGCGGGCAAAGCCTGGTGGTATGGGCCATCCGCGAAGGCCGCCAATGCGCACGCAGCGTCGATGAAGCGTTGATGGGGGTCAGCGAACTGCCGCGCTGATGGAACGAAGGCAGCTTTCGTGATTTGAGCACCGAAAGCTGCCTTCGGGTGCTACCCCGTTGCGGAAATCGTGGAACAAGGTAAATTCGTGCGATGACACTCATCCGCGGTTACAACCTGGTGCTGGGCGTCACGCTGTGTCTTGCTGCGCTCCTCGCAATCGGTTCAATGGCGCATGGAATGAGCCGTTACGCCGAAGAGCCGGAAGATGTTTGGCTCTTGGCCTTCTGGGCTGCATTTCTCACGCCGCTCGCAGCCTTGTGTCTCGCGAACGGACTTTGTCGCAGGTTGGCTGGCTCGATCTGGCTTAGGGCCGGCAACCTGCTCGCCGTATCGGCAATCTGGTTGTTCGTAATTATCGGACAACCCGATCCTGTCATCGTTGTTGTGAGTGCTTTAGCTGTTCTCGGGCCGCTACCTGCTTTGTTTCTGTCACAAACTCGGGCTGCTGCTGAGCAAGGCAGCTAACCACCCTTTCCTGGTCATTCCAATCAACACGGCGCGATGCCAAAATCTGCTACCATCAGTCATCCCAGCGGAAGCTGGGTTCTCACGCGGCGAGCACTGTCACTTGCGGCCCTGGGCCCCAGCTTTCGCTGGGGTGACGATGACAGCTTCTCCCCAGCCCCGGTCAATCGCCAGCGGCGGGACGCAGTAGTCGCTGATTGCTTGGCGCGGCGGTGGTTTTCGATGTATTGATAGGGAAGGGAAAAACAGGGGCGGCGCAATGGTGGGCAGGATTGACGCTGATGAGACGCGGAACGGGCAGCGCCCGTCGGTTTTCGTCAGCTATTCGCGCGTCGATCTCGACCGGTCGCGTCCGGTCATCACGCTGCTTGAGGCTGCGGGTTTCGACGTGTGGTGGGATGGCAAGCTCGAAGGCGGCGAAAACTACCTTGTCACCACTGAAACGGCACTGGAATCCGCTGATTGCGTAGTGGTGCTGTGGTCGCAACAGTCGGTTGTCTCGCACTGGGTCCGCGACGAGGCCCAGCGCGGACGCGAGCGCGGATGCCTCGTGCCGCTATCGCTCGATGGCACCATGGCACCGCTGGGCTTTCGCCAGTTCCAATTGCTTGACATCGCGGGTTGGTCGGGCGATCCGGCGGCGCAAGAAGCGCAGCGTATCCTTGCGGCGGTGCGTTCCAAGGCAGGCCAAACCGCACCCGGCCCCGCGCCCGTATCCCCGCTGGCGGCCGCGGCCATTCCCGTCAGCGGCCCTGTGCTGTCGCGGCGGGCCGCACTGATCGGCGGAACGGGACTTGCCGGAGCGGCGGCAATCACCGCAGGTTGGGCCATAGGCCTGTTCACCCCGGCTGCGGCTGGCGCGGTGTCGATGGTGGTTCTGCCCTTTTCCAATCTGACCGGAGACAAGAGCAAGGCGTGGTTTTCCGACGGCCTGTCGAATGAACTGCGCGCGGTGCTGGTTCGCAACCCGCGGCTCAAGGTCGCTGCGCCAACGTCCTCCAGCGCGATCGCGGGCGAGGACGAATTCGCCATCGGCCGCAAACTGGGCGTCGATCACATCCTGCGCGGCAGCGTGCAGCGCGATTCGGAACAGATGCGCGTTTCGGCCGAGCTGGTCGAGATCAATGGCGGGCTGGTGCGCTGGGCCGAAAGCTATGACCGCGCGGTGGAGGATGTTTTCGCGCTCCAGTCGGAAATCGCCGAAACCGTGGCCACATCGCTGGTGGCAACGGTGGCTTCGGACGATGAACTGAAGACCAGTATCGCGGCCCAGCGCGATGTCGGCGGAACCGAGAATATTGCCGCTTTCGAAGCGTTCCTGCGGGGTCATGCACTTTATGATCTGTCTGCCGGGGCAGCGACCGACCGGGCGGCGCTGATCCAGTTCGAAGCGGCGATCGCCGAAGATCCAAACTTTGCCGCAGCCCACGCCATGCGATCGACGATGCTTGCGGCGATCGCCAATAATGCCGCCAGCGATGGCGAGGAATCGCGCAAGCTGTTTTCCGATGCCATTGCCGCGGCCGAACGGTCGCTTGCGCTCGAACAGCGCCTCGCGCGGGGGCATCTCGCGCTTGGCTTTGCGCTCGCCAATGGCCAGCTCAAACCGGGAGCGGCATTGCCGCACTATCAGGCCGCCCAGCGCCTTGCTCCCGGCGATGCCGATGTGCTGCGCTCAGCGGCGAGTTTTCATGCCTATGGCACCGACCGGGCGCTCGCCGTGCGGATGATCGCGCAGGTGCTCGAACTCGATCCCCTCAATGCGCGGGCGTTCCGCACGGCCGGGTATATTGCCCTGTTTGCACGCGATTATGCTAGCGTGATCAAGCATATGCAGGGCGCGGTCGAACTCAATCCCAGCATTGCAAGCGCGCAGTTCGCCATGGCCATCGCGCGCCTGTTGCAGGGCGATGCAGCGGGCGCGCTGGTCGCTGCGAAGGCGGAGCAGGGGAAGGCCTATGCTCTCACCGCTATCGCGATTGCCTCGCACCGGGTTGGCGATGCGGCAGGTTCGGACGCGGCGCTTGCATCGCTGGTGGCCGAATACGAGGACAGCCGATACCAGCGGGCGCAGGTGCATGCGCAGCGCGGTGAGGCGGATAAGGCGCTGGCGCTTCTGGAAAAAGCCTTGAGTGCGACCGATCCGGGTCTGTTGTGGGCACCGAACGACCCGCTGCTTGATCCACTGAGGGGAGAGCGACGGTTTGATGAATTGCTTTTGCAACTAACCTCGTGATAGCTCTCTGCCGCCCATCCGGGGCAATCGAGGGGGAAATACCATGAAGAAGATCATGACTG
This sequence comes from Porphyrobacter sp. MBR-155, assembly GCF_040547625.1. Classification (NCBI taxonomy): domain Bacteria; kingdom Pseudomonadati; phylum Pseudomonadota; class Alphaproteobacteria; order Sphingomonadales; family Erythrobacteraceae; genus Porphyrobacter; species Porphyrobacter sp. MBR-155. The sequence continues at coordinate 183,046 of NZ_JBEPQB010000006.1, read as the reverse complement.
CCGCCGTTCTGGCCGGCGCGGCGTTGGGGCTGGCTGCATGCAACGGCGAAACGACCGAGCCCGTGTCCGAAGATGTGGCCGAAGAAACCGGCACGGCCGAAGGTGATGCCGTGACTGACGAAACCACGACAGACGAAGACGCTGCGGCGCTTGAGGCGGCGGCCGCTGCTGCCGAAGGAACCGAAACCAACAGCAATCCGATCGGCCCTGCCGCGTCATCGGCGGACGGTGCCGCTGAATAAGGTTCGACTTCGTGCGGCCTGGCGTGCTGCCGGGCCGCACAAGGCTACCGTCGCCGCGCGGGCGTGCGGCCTGCCATGACGTCAGCGATCCATTCGCTTACCTTTGCCACGCGGGTGTAACGGCTGGGAACCCCGGTCGATCCGCATTTCTCGCCGGCGCTGACCACCCCGATCACCGTGGGAATGCGGCGTTCGTCGTCATAAGAGATGAGCGGGCCGCCGCTGTCTCCGTCGCAGGCTTGCGAACGGTCGGGCGCTGCCGCGCACAGCACGGCATTGAGCAGTGATCCGCGGAACTCGGTGCGCTTCGTGCAGGCCTCGGGATCTTCCAGGTGCATCCTTGCGCCGCGCAGATGATCGCTCGATTGGCCCCTGAACTCGGTCAGCCCCCAGCCATAGGTATAGACCGGCATCCCGGCATTGATCTTGCGCTGGTCGAGCGGCAGCGGATCGATCCGGATGCGGGCGATGGCATTGGTCGCCGCGCCTTTCTCTCCCGCGCGCTGGTCGAACCGGATCAGCGCAATATCAAAGGCGCGGCTCGGCTGGTGATAGCGGGGATGCGCCACGGCGCGCAGGATCGGGTAGCTGACCCCCTCGTCGGCTTGTGGGTTATAGACCCCGAGCCGGATGCGGTGCCCTGATCCGATCAAGGACTTGCCGTCCTTGTCCGTGATGCAATGGGCTGCGGTGAGCACCCAGCCCTCAGCGATCAGCGACCCGCCGCAGGCCACCCGCTGCCCGGGTGCGAGGTTTTGCCCACCCATCTGGGCCGGGCGCCACAGCAACGCCTGCCATGGCGCCTGCCCTGGCCGAAGCTGATAACCTCTGCTGACCCGGCGCACTGTATCGCAGAGGGTATCGAGATAGACCGCGCCGCGGAAATTTACCGACGAATATCGGCAAGGATCGAAGCGAGCATTCTCCGCCTCGATTGCGAGCGATTCCGCCACCCGGCGGGCCTCTTCGGCCGGGTCGGTCGGCTCGGTCGGCGGGCCAAAGCGGTCGTCCGCTGCCAGCAGCGGCGCTTCGGGATCAGACCCGGCGCGCTTGTACAATTCGTCGCAGAGTCTGGGCAGGCCGCGTTCGCACGCGTCAACAAGCAAGGCGTAGCCGCGCGCACGATCTTCCGACAGGCGGTTTTCGTCTGTCAGGCGCAGGCCGAGAGTCACGCAATCGCCCTCAATGCCGCCATTGCAGCCGATGGCATACCACTGTTCCGCCCGGGCCGCAGCTTCGGGTGAGGGGTCGATGAGCGCCATGTGCGCCGCATCGCGGCAAACCTCGCTCTCGCCCCCCTCGCACGCCATCCCAAGAAGCCCCAATCCTTCGGCCGGCGAATGCAGCGGTGACCATTCCGCAGTGTAAATCCGTCCGAGTGCGGCGCAATCGGCCATGCCCCCGTTTGCGCAACCGGCGGACAAGGCGGGCCGGTCGCGGATCTGCTGCGCTATGGTACAAAAATCGCGATCGTTCGCGCAGGCCCGGTCGAACAGGGCCTGCGCCTCGACCCGGTGTTCTGGCAGCCCGCGACCCTCGGCGAATACCGCCCTGCCGAGCGTCTGGCAGGCAAAGGCCGCCCCCGCGTTGCAGCCGCGATTGAGCGTATCGCGCAGTTCAGGCGTCAAATCCTCTGTTTTGTCAGCGTAGCGCCCGCCCAACAGGTCGCAAGACTGGACGTCCCCCGCGCGGCAATCGTTTATGCGCGATTGCAGTTCTTCGACGCGTTCGTTCTCGGAGGCGATGATGCCTGCCAGCGCGTCACAGGCCTCAGACGCGCCGAGGGTGCAGCCGCGCCGCAGCGCGATCATGCCTTCGTCCTGCGCGCCGGTATTGTCGACCATTCGCAATTGCGCGCCCAGCGCAAAGCAGCCTTCTGCCTGGCCTCCGTCGCAGGCCTGACGGAACAGCAATTCGGCCACCGGGCGATTCTGCGGCCTGCCCGCACCATCCCGGTATGCCCGGCCCAACGCGGCGCATCCGGTAAGGTCGCCCGCATCGCAGGCAGCTTCGGCCCGCGCGGCTTCGGCCTCGTCGCGTGCGCGCTCAGCTTCCGGTCGGTCCGGATCAGCGCGGTACCAACCTTCACTGCTTGACGGATAATCGTGCGGCACCTGCGCCTGCGCCGCTGCGGGAACCGCCAGCGCCAGCAACGCGCCCATCACTATCGCAATCCGTCCTATCACCGCACGCCCCCCGATTCCCCAACGGAATAATGCGCCCTCCTGCGCGTCCCGTCAAACCGTGGGCAGGCGCGCATCGCCCCTTGTAAGCGTGCAAGACTACACGTTAAGGTTGCCCCATCCGGCCTGTCCGGCAAAGAAGGACAGACCGCCTATGCCCTCATCGCCTTTTGCAGATCCCGACGCCGAATGGCAGCCGCGGCTTGCGCTGGGGGTCACCGGCCACCGCGCCACCAATCCTGCATTTTCCGCGAATAGCGCAGCGATCACGGATGCGCTGGCCAGGCTGTTCGCACGGATCGAGGGGATCGCGGCAGGCCTCCGCGGCAATCAGGGCGCGGTGCGACTGCACAGCCTGCTGGTTGACGGCACCGATCAGGTGGCTGGCGAACTGGCGCTGGCGCGCGGGTGGGAACTGGTGGTGCCGATGCCGTTCGGGGCCGATCTCAACCTTGCGATCAACGCCCATCCGACGACCCCGGCCGATGCCGCCGCGCTATGCCGCGGGCAGCCGGCCGCCGATCCGCAGGTGGAGGCGCATGCCGCTGCAATCCGGTCGATCACGGCGCGCGCGCATCTGTTCGAACTGGCCGATCGCGATGCGCAGATCGAAACGCTGTTGCTGGCGACCCTCACCAATCCGCAAGACCGCGACGCGGCCCGCTCCTATGAAGCGCTTGTTTCGGGCAATGTCGCGCTCGCCGGGCGGGTGATGATCGAACGCACCGATCTTGTGGTCGCGGTGTGGGATGGCAAGATCGCCAATCTGCCGGGCGGCACCGGCCACACGATCATCAGCGCGCTGGAAATGGGCACACCGGTGTTGCTGATTGATCCGACCGCGCCGCAAGAATGGTCGATCCTGACCCGGCCAGAGGAGCTTGGGCATCCCGAACGCAACAACGCCCCCGATGCGGTGCGACAGGCGCGGCTTGAGGCGACCATTCGCGCCGCGATGGTGGCGCAAGGTTGGCACCCGCAGGGGCCAAGGCGCGAACAGTGGCGCGCCCGCTCCAGTTTCGCCTTCAGTCTCTATCGCCTGATCGAGCGGGTGTTTGGCGAAGGCACCCTGATCCCCGGCCGGATGCGGATCGAATACGAGGCACCCGATGCCATCAGCACCGGCAGTGCAGCCGGTTTGCTGGCGGCGGCGGAGGCGGCGCCGGGCGCAGACCCTCTGCTCGTAGCCCGGCTGCGCGGAGTGTTGCTGCCCATGTTCGCCCGGGCTGATGGCATCGCCAGCCGTCTTTCCGATGCCTATCGCAGCGGCATGTGCGTCAACTTCGTGCTCGCCGCGTTGGCGGTGATCATCGGCCTAGCCTTCTACCCGTTCGGCCTTGCGGAGGTGAAATGGGTGTTTGCCTCGGCCGAACTGCTGCTGCTGGCGGGGATTCTGGTTATCACGCTTGCCGGATCGCGCCTTGGCTGGCACCGGCGCTGGTTCGAAATGCGGCGGGTTGCCGAATATCTGCGCCACGCGCCCGGCCTGCTGCTGCTCGGCGTGTCACGCCCGACGGGGCGCTGGCCACGAAAAGGCGGACGCGGGCACGAAGCCGAATGGCCCGAACATTTCGCTCGCCACGCGCTGCGTGAAGCCGGTCTGCCCCGAATCCGTCTGACCCGCGCCTATCTGCGCGCCTGCCTTGAAGGAGTAGTGCTTCCCCATGTCGCGGCCCAGCGCGCCTATCATGAGGTCAAGGCCGCGCGGCTGGAACGCGTTCACCACCGGCTTGACCGGCTGGCGGGGGCCAGCTTTCTGCTCGCGGTAATTTCGGTTCTGGCCTATCTGCTGCTCAAATTCGCGGCACTCGCGGGCGTGGCACCCACAGACTGGGCGAGCGACCTTTCGCCGCTCTTCACCTTCTTTGGCGTCGCCTTTCCAACCCTCGGCGCGAATATCGCCGGGGTGCGCTATTTCGGCGATTTCGAGCGGTTCGGAGCGATTTCGCGCGCGGCGGCAGAACGGTTGGGTGAGGTCGAAACGCGCATCGGTTTGCTGTTGTCAGGCACCGACACGGCGCTCAGCTATGAAGCCGCCGCCGAACTCCTGCACGCGGTGGATGATGCAGTGGTGGGTGAAATCGAAAGCTGGCAGGCGGTTTTCGGCGCGAAGCACCTTGCGCTTCCGGCCTGATCCCGGTCGTCCCGACTCTGCCGTATCCACCCCAATCCCCGCCGACCTCAAACACCGCGTGCGTGGGTGACGATCTCACCCGCAATCCGATCAATCAGCGGCATCGGGATATCGTGGCCCCATCCGGGGATCGTTACCAGCCGCGCGCCGGGGATGTGGCGCGCGGTATCCTCACCCGCCGCCAGCTTGACCAGCGGATCATCCTCGCCGTGCAGCACCAGTGTCGGCACCCGCACATCGGCGAGGCGCGAGCGGCGGCAGCCATCGTCGATGATCGCGGCCAGTTGGCGCGGCAGGCCTGCGGGATAGACGCTACGGCGGACATTGCGCAGCACCTTTTCGCGTTGCTGCTGCGGATCGAACGGAAAGCCGGGGCTGCCGATATTGCGCGCGATGTTGAGCCCGTGGGCCACCAGCGTTTCTTCATCCATCGCGGCCAAGGGCGCGACCAGCGCGTCCATCGCGTGCTTTTCGGCCTGTGGCAGCTTGCCATTGCCGGTGGTCGACATGATCGAGGTGAGCGAACGCAGGCGCGGGCCATGATGCACCGCCATCAGCTGCGCGATCATCCCGCCCATCGATGCGCCCACAACATGCGCGGTGTCGATCTCCAGCGCATCGAGCAGTCCGATCCCGTCATGCGCCATGTCGGTGAGGGTATAGGGAACCTTGGCAGGCCAGCCAAACTTCTTGCGCAGCACCTGCGTGGCGAGCGAGGGTGCGCGTGCGCCTTCCATCTTCTGGGAGAGGCCGATGTCGCGGTTGTCGTAACGGATCACGCGGAACCCATCGCCCACCAGCGCATCAACCAGTTCATCAGGCCACAGCGTCAATTGCGCGCCCAATCCCATCACCAACAGGATCGCCTCGTTTTCGGGTTTCCCGTGGTCTTCATAGAAGATTTCGATGCGGGTGTTCGGCGTGGTGATGGTCGGCATAGGTGACGTGGCCTCTCGCGCTTGTTGTCGTTACGCGATTACTTCCACGCCGGGCCGCTGATGTCGAGGCCTTGCGCGGAAAGCCGGTCGAGGACGCCGTCGGTCTCTGCCAGCACCCGCAGCGGCACCACCGCGAGCGTCACTCCCGGTTGCCCTTGTGCCGCAGTGATATTGTCGACCCAGATGGTGCGCAATTCGCTGCCCAACGTCTCGTCTGCCCAAGGCCAGCACTGTCCCAACGCCTGTTCCAACGGGTTCGCCATCACCGCCGGGATATCATAGCGCCGCCAGTCGCTCCCTCGCTGTTCGACAATATCGGAGCCGATTTCCAGCGCATCCATCGCCGCAGTCAGGCAGCGGATGTGCGCGGCAGGCGGCGCATCGGCGAGGTTGTCGATAATATCCTCACCGCGCAAAGTGGCGGCGCGGGTGGTGGGGACGTTCGCCTTGTCCGCCGCCTTGCTCACCACGTCCGACGCATCATCGGCGGTGTCGCGGTTAAAGCGCAATTCCTTGCGCAGCATCTCGAATGAGGTGAACAGGAAGCTCTGCCGCGCATAATCTTCCTTGTGCGCCTCACCCAGCGCCTCCAGCCGCGCCCATTGCGCGTCGTCGAGGTAATCGCTGGCGACAGTCTTTTTGGGCAGCTTGGTGAACTTTGAGCCGCTGAACATCAGCCGCAGGATATCACCCGGAGAAATCTTGGGCCGCGCGCCAAGGATCACGCGCTGCGCCTGCCCGGTTGCATCCTTTAACCGGTCAGGCTGCCACGGGGTCGTTTTCGGGATCGCCCGGATCTCACCGACGAGAATGATGGTGCCGGTGGGCGTATCAATCGTCCACATCGGCGCGCCCGAACGCTGCGCGGTGACGACGATGGAGTTTTCGCTGGGGGCGGAGTCTTGGGCGGTCGCTGCGGTGGGGATCAGGGCGGCAAGGCAAAGCAAACCCAGAAACTTCGTCATCGCGGCGCCCCTTTGAAAGATGTTGCGCGCGCTACTACCGCCGCACAGATGAACCCTGTCCGAATTCCCCTACATCCGTTCGTGCTGAGCTTGTCGAAGCACCGCATTTTCTTTCAGCCCAGGCTCTGAAGGGAAAAGCAGCCCTTCGACAAGCTCAGGGCGAACGGATTTGAAGTTTGGGGTTTGCAATTGGGTTCGCGCATTAGGGCACCAGCACCGTATCCTTCGGCTCATCCGCCAGTTCGGGATAATCCAGCGTGTAGTGCAGCCCGCGGCTTTCCTTGCGGGCAAGCGCGGATTTCACGATCAGTTCCGCCGATTGCAGCAGGTTGCGCAATTCGATCAGGTCGGTCGTCACCCGGAAGCTGCCATAATATTCATCCACCTCGCGGCGCAGCAGGGCGATGCGGTGGGCGGCGCGTTCCAGCCGCTTGGTCGTCCGCACGATGCCGACATAATTCCACATGAAGCGGCGGATTTCGGTCCAGTTCTGCTTGATCACCACTTCCTCATCCGAATCGGTGACGCGGCTTTCGTCCCACGGCAGGATCGCGGGCGGCGCTTCCAATGTGTCCCAGCGCGCAAGGATGTCCTTCGCCGCAGCCTCGCCGAACACGAAGCATTCGAGCAAGCTGTTCGACGCCAGCCGGTTTGCGCCGTGCAGCCCGCTTTCGGTGCATTCCCCCGCCGCCCACAGGCCCGGCATGTCGGTGCGCGCGGCCAAGTCCACCACCACCCCGCCGCAGGTGTAATGCTGCGCGGGCACCACCGGGATTGGCGCCATGGTCATGTCGATGCCGATGGTCAGCAGCTTGTCGTAAATCGTCGGGAAGTGTCGCTGCACGAAATCGGCGGGCTGATGGCTGATGTCGAGATGGACGTAATCGAGCCCGTGGCGCTTGATCTCGGCATCGATCGCGCGGGCGACGACATCGCGCGGGGCGAGCTCCATGCGCTCTGCATCATATAGCTCCATGAACCGCTGCCCGGTGCGCGGGTTGATCAGCCGCCCACCTTCGCCCCGCACCGCTTCGGTGATAAGGAAGTTCTTGATTTCAAGGCTGTAAAGACAGGTCGGGTGGAACTGCATCATCTCCATATTGGAAACCCGCGCGCCCGCCCGCCACGCCATCGAAATCCCATCGCCGGTCGCGCCGCGCGGCGCGGTCGAGAATTGATAGACGCGGCCCGCACCCCCGCTCGCCAGCACGGTCGCGCGCGCGACATGGCGTTCGACGTGTCCGGTTTCTTCGTTGAGCGCATAGACCCCCCACACGCGCCCGGCGGCCGAAAACTGTTCGCGGTGGCGATCGGTGATCAGGTCAATGCAGGTGCGGCCCGGCAGCAGGGTGATATTGGGATTGGCATTGGCCGCCGCCAGCAGCGCCGATTGCACCGCCCAGCCGGTCGCATCATCGACATGGACGATGCGGCGGTGCGAATGGCCGCCTTCGCGCGTCAGGTGGAGCGAATCAGCATCGCGGTTGAACGGCACGCCCAATTCGCACAGGCGGTCGATGGATTGCGGCGCGCGCTCGATCACGAATTCGACCGTCGCGCGGTCATTCAGCCCCGCGCCCGCCACCATCGTATCGCGCACGTGATTTTCAAAAGTGTCGCCAGTATCGAGCACGGCGGCGATCCCGCCTTGCGCCCAGGCGGTTGATCCGCCGGTGAGCGTGCCTTTGGCCAGCACCAGCACGCGCCGCGTTTGCGCCAGCGCCAACGCCGCCGTCAGCCCGGCCGCGCCCGAACCGATAACCACCACGTCATGCGCGTGCCCGCTTGCATCCTGCTTTGTCATGTCCGTGCCATGACGCGCAACGCTGCGTGGAGCAAGCGCGATGCTTTGTAACACAGGCTTAAGGAACCAAAGGTAGTGATCATGCGAAGGTAGCAGTGCAGCCTGCTGTTTTGTCCTGATGACCCCCGCGCATCAGCAGTGTCTGATGCGGTCGATCATCGCTAAACACGCCTGCTGGCTGTTACGATTTTCTCACCGGAGCATGGCTGTCGTGTCCGTATTTTCATTTTTCGGATGCCGGGTGGGCCGCCACCAGCCCTTGCGCCGTGAGGTGGCCTGGGACGGGCGGCACTATGTCGGCACCTGCCGTCATTGCGGGGAGCCGGTTCAGCGGCACGGACACCGCGACTGGCGCAAACGCGAGGACTGAGGCCGCCGTCGGGCTGCCGCGCGGTTCAGCCAGCGGTGCCGGTCAACTGCACAAACACATCTTCCAGATCCGCCTCACGGGTGGTGACGTCTTCGATGGTAAGCCCCTGTTCCTGCAAGATCGCGAGCACTTGTCCGGCGCTGAGGCGATCCTTGTCATAGGTCACTTCAACTGCGCGGGCACCGTCCCAGCTGGCCTTCACAAACGCCTCATGCGCGGGCGCGGCGGCCAGATCATCGGCTACAGTCACCGCAACTATCTTTTCGCGCGCCATGCCGATCAGTTCCTGCGTCGGTTTGTTCGCTATCAGTTGCCCGTGGTTGATGATGGCGATGCGATCACACAATTCCTCGGCCTCTTCGAGATAATGCGTGGTCAGCACCACGGTCACCCCCTCGCGGTTCAGCTCGCTGACCAGCTCCCACAATTGGCGGCGCAGTTCGACATCGACCCCGGCGGTGGGTTCATCCAGCACCAGGATCGGCGGCGAATGCACCATCGCCTTGGCCACCAGCAGCCGCCGTTTCATCCCGCCCGACAGCGTGCGGGCATAGGCGTTACGCTTATCCGCCAGCCGCACCGCCGCCAGCAGTTCCTCGCTGCGCCGAAACGCGCCGGGAACGCCGTAGAACCCCGCCTGATTTTCCAGCACTTCATAGGGCGTGAAAAACGGGTCGAACACAATTTCCTGCGGCACAATCCCGATTGATCGGCTGGCATTGCGGCGGTTGCGATCAATGTCGAAACCCCAGATTTCGCACGCGCCGCTGGTCTTGTTGACCAGCCCGGCAAGGATGTTGATCAGCGTCGATTTGCCTGCGCCATTGGGGCCGAGCAGGCCGAAGATCGACCCTTCGGGCACATCGAAACTGACCCCGCCCAGCGCCAGCTTGCCTTCTATCGTCGTGCCGTTTGCGCCCTTGGCCGGGGCATAGCGTTTGACGAGGTTTTCAATCCGGATGGCGGGTGCTGCGGTCATGGGATCAGCCCTAGGCAAGCTGCCTTTCAAAGGCAATTGAACTCAGCGCCTTCGCCCTGTATCGGCTGGTTCCATGAACATTCCCCCACCTGAAGTCCTGCTGGTCGATACGCGGCGTGTGAGCTGCGATGGTTCCAGCGGCATCCGCGGCGGCGCTGGCTATCGTCCGGCGGCGCTGGGCCACCCGCGCGTCTTCCTTGAGATTGACGAGCATGGCTATGTCGATTGCGGCTATTGCGACCGCCGGTTCGTACTGCGCGGCGGCCCGGCCGACGGCGCTGATCAGACGGCCTTGCCCGATATAGCTGCGGGGGCCAGTCCGGCGCGCGCCTGATTTCGCTCAGCGCCGGTTCAGGCACGCAGCGGTATTGTCCCGCTAACTCTGCAAGGAGATTGTGCGATGCCCCGTTTGCCTGTCCGTTCCCGCGCCATGATCGGCGGTCTCGCCGCCACACTTGCGCTTGGCCTCGCCTGGCCCGTCGCCGCCCAGACCGAGGGCGCACCGGAAGTTGAGGCAGAGGCTGATCCAGCGCCGATGACCAAGGGCGAGAAGCGGCTCGCCAAGCTGCTCGAAGGCCGGGTCGCAGGCGAGCCGGTCAGCTGCATCCGCACCCAGCGCACCGCGCAGATGCAGACCATTGATCGCACCGCTTACGTCTATGGCCGGGGCCACACGATCTATGTCCAGCGCACCGATGCGCCCGAGCAGATTGACGATAACGACACGCTGGTGATCAACCGCTTCATTTCTGGCGAACTATGCCGGGTCGATAACGCGACCACCTTTGATCCCTTTAGCGGCATTTTCACCGGCGTCGTCTTCTTCGACGATTTCGTGCCCTATACTCGGGTCAAGGCGGATGTGCCCGGCGAAGGTTGACCCGAGGTTGCTCTAACCCCGCGCCATCGCCTGCATCCGGGCGATGATTTCCTCGGCCTGAAGCATGATCCGGTCGATCAGTTCCTGACAGGTCGGGATATCGTGGATCAGCCCGGCAACCATGCCGCAGCTCCACGCACCCTTGTCCATATCGCCTTCCATCATGATCGACGGGTAAACCCCGGCGACTTCGGGCAAGATGTCCTGGATGGTGATGGCATCGCCCAGTTCCTTTTCCTTGACGATCAGCCGTTCGACAGCGGCGTTGTTGAGCACACGCTCAGTGTTCTTCAGCGAGCGCATCACTAGCCGCGTGTCCAGTTCGCTCGCGGCGAGAATCGCCTGCTTCACGTTGTCATGCACCGGGGCCTCTTTGGTGGCGATGAAGCGGGTGCCCATGTTCATCCCCTGCGCGCCCATTGCAAGGCTGGCGATCAGGCTGCGGCCATCGGCCATCCCGCCGCTGGAAACGAATGGGATTTCGAGTTCATCGGCCGCGCGCGGCAGCAGGATGAAATTGGGCACGTCGTCCTCCCCCGGATGGCCGCCGCATTCGAACCCGTCGACGCTCACCGCATCGCAGCCGATATCCTGCGCCTTGAGGCTGTGGCGCACGCTGGTGCATTTGTGAATCACCTTGATCCCCGCATCCTTTAAATGCGGCAACAGGTCGACCGGGTTGCGCCCGGCGGTTTCAACCACCTTCACGCCGCCGTCGATCACCGCTTTGACCAACCCCGGATAATCGGGCGGGGTCAGGGTCGGCAGGATGGTGAGGTTCACGCCGAACGGCTTGTCGGTCATGTCCTTGCAGCGCGCGATTTCGTTCGCGAGCTTTTCTGGCGAGCCCTGCGTCAGCCCGGTGATGATCCCCAGCCCGCCCGCGTTGGACACCGCCGCCGCCATTTCGGCAAAGCCGACATAGTGCATCCCGCCCTGAATAATCGGATGCTGGATGCCGAACATTTCGGTGATGGCGGTTTTCATGGCGTGTGCTCTCCCGTGCAAGGCTGCATTGGGGTAGGACACAAGCCTGTTTGGCGGAGGCTTTCAACCCCGCTTTTGACAAGCGCACGCGGCAATGCTGCGCGCCGTAACGTCAGCTGCGATAAAATTGCCTCTTAGGAACGCGTGAACGAGAGCGTGAAGGTTACTGGAACCGCAGGCGTGATCGAGGGTAACTGCGCCAGCGCGCGCAATTCGCCCAGTTCATCGGTCAGTTCGAACATGTCGGTGCTGATGATCACCGGCGCGGTCGGCACCACAGTGACGCGGTCCGCCGAAACGCGGGTGACAAGCACTTCGGTCTCGATTTCCTGCTCGACACCTTTGATCGCCACACTTGCCGTCAACGGACGGGTAATCGACTGGCCGACCGCCAGCGCTGCGAAGGCTGCCGGGTCAAGCTTTGCCGTCACCACCGCTTTGGGATTGCCCGCCACATCGAAGAAAATCTCGCGCATCCGTTCGTTCCGGATGTCGATCCCGGTGTTGACCGAGGCCAGATCAATGTCGAGCGTCGCCGTGCCATCGGCCGCAACGCTGCCCGCCAGCGAATCAAACCGGTTGGCCTCAGCAATCTCGCCCGCCTTGATGCTGACGTAAGAAAGCCGCGAATCCGCCGGATCAAGCGTCCATACGCCTTCGGTCAGCGGGGCGACCTGTTCGGCAGCGGGCGCGCTGGCCTGTTCAGTGCAGGCGGACAGGCCGAGCGTGAGCGCCGCGACCAGAGCAATGGAACGAAGAGTCTGCATCACAGGCAAAAACCTCTCAAACAGGATATTGGTGCAAGCGATATGCGATTCTTCGCTTTGCCGAAAGGGGGGAACGCAATGCGGCGCGCTACTCCCACTCGATCGTCCCCGGCGGTTTGCTGGTGTAATCATACACCACGCGGTTGATGCCCTTGACCTCGTTGACGATGCGGGTGGCCACGCGGGTCAGGAACCCGGCGTCATAGGGGAACACGTCCGCTGTCATTCCGTCGGTGGAGGTGACGGCGCGCAGTGCGCAGACCCAATCATAGGTGCGGCTATCGCCCATCACGCCCACGGTCTTGACCGGCAGCAGCACCGCAAACGCCTGCCAGATTGCATCATAAAGCCCCGCGTTGCGGATTTCTTCGAGGTAGATTGCATCGGCCTTGCGCAGAATATCGCAGCGATCCTTGGTCACTTCGCCGGGGATGCGGATCGCGAGGCCGGGGCCGGGGAAGGGGTGACGCCCAACGAAAGCATCGGGCAGGCCCAATTCGCGCCCCAGATCACGCACTTCGTCCTTGAACAATTCGCGCAAAGGCTCGACCAGCTGCATATTCATGCGTTCGGGCAGACCGCCGACATTGTGGTGACTTTTGATCGTGACGCTCGGCCCACCGGTGAAGCTGACGCTCTCGATCACATCGGGGTAAAGCGTGCCCTGCGCGAGGAAATCCGCGCCGCCGATTTTCTTCGCTTCGGCCTCGAACACGTCGATGAAGGTCTTGCCGATGAACTTACGCTTGGCTTCGGGATCGGTAAGACCCGCGAGGCCATCAAGGAACAGCTCCTCCGCCTCCACATGCACCAGCGGGATGTTGTAATGATCGCGGAACAGGGTGACGACCTGATCGGCCTCGTTCATGCGCATCAGCCCGTGATCGACAAATACGCAGGTCAGCTGATCACCAATCGCTTCGTGAATCAGCACCGCCGCGACCGCCGAATCGACCCCGCCTGACAGGCCGCAGATCACCCGCTTGTCGCCAACCTGCGCACGGATTTCGGCAATCTTGGTCTTGCGGAATTCGGCCATCGTCCAATCGCCCGCCAGCCCGCAGACATGGCGCACGAAATTGGCGATCAGCTTGCCGCCATCGGGGGTGTGGACGACTTCCGGGTGGAACTGGGTGCCGTAGAACCTGCGCGCTTCGTCAGCGATCACCGCAAATGGCGCGCCGTCGGAGGTGGCGACAATCTCGAAACCGGGGGCGAACTGCGTTACCTTGTCGCCGTGGCTCATCCACACCTGATGGCGTTCACCCACACCCCACAGCCCGTCAAACAGCGCGCATTCGGCGGTTACAGTTAGGAAGGCGCGGCCAAATTCGCCGCCTTCTCCCGTCTCATGTCCGGGTCGCACTTCGCCGCCGAGCTGATGGCTCATCACCTGCTGGCCATAACAAATACCAAGGATCGGCACGCCCGCATCGAACAGTATCTGCGGCGCGCGGGGGCTGCCATCATCGGGCACGCTGGCGGGGGAGCCGGACAGGATGATCCCTTTGGGCTTCAACCGGTGGAACGCCGCTTCGGCCTGGGTGAAGGGGGCGATTTCGGAATAGACCCCGGCCTCGCGCACGCGGCGCGCGATCAACTGGGTCACTTGCGACCCGAAATCGACGATCAGAATGCAATCCGAGACGACATTGGCGGAAGCAGGGGAATCGCCGGGTGCAGGATGGGAAGGGTGCGGGTTCATGGGCGCGAATTACGGCAGGGCAGCCCGCGCTGTCCAGCGCTGCTGCGCTGCGGACGGAATATTTTGCACCGCTGTCGAAGCGCATCGATGGACACGCTGCACAACGTCCGCGCCGCAACAGGTATTACCACACTGTTGTTGCGCTTCATGCAACTAAGCTTGGCGTTTTCGCATTTGAATTCGATGCAATCGAACACCATTTGAAACCGTAAGCGATCGGGTGCCGGGCCCCTCTCTCCAAACCGGCCTTCTCTTTGCGAGATGATCGCTCGGCAGCGTTGGCCGGATACGGCCTGTCTGCCCGCCTGCCTGACCGGCAGGATTGGCCAGCCCTCCCCCTCGCTCGGCCATCCTGCCCAGTCGATTGCTCGCCACCTCAGGGTTCGGGCACGCAGCGAAAGAGACGCGGCCACCCCCTCCCCCCTAGAATAGTGGCCGCGTCTCAACCGGCTTTAACCAACCCGGACATCGCACACTATTTCGACAGCTTGATGGACCAGCGGCCATAGCCGCCCACTGTGACATTGCCGTCGGACGTCAGGTTGAAGCTCGTATCTTGAGAAATATACCAAGGCACGGCCTCGTGTTGTGCGCGGGAGAGGAAAGTGACTGTCGCAAGACTACCATCATCATTGACCGTATAAGTCACGTCGCTTCGTGCCGCGACCGATGGTTTATTGAAGTCATAGACCGAACCCGTTCCCTTGCCGAATCCATCAGTATTGGGTCCTAGGTTAAAACTGATCCCGACCTGGACGCCATTGCTGGAATAAACCGATCCATATGTCATTAACGGCTGGCTGGCCTTCCAGTTACCGACAAAAGCTTTTTGGGCGGCGGCGATCTTGGCCTTCTCTTCGCGCTCTTCTTCCGCAGCCTGTTTCTTGGCTGCTTCAACTGCGGTTTTTTCTTCGCTTGATCCCTTAATGATCGGGTTTTCAAATGCGCTTACTGGATTTCCGTCAAAAAATTTGAACTCCAATTTCTCTCTTTCAACCTTCCAGTCATCGCTGCCGATTGGTTCGCCCCGCGTGAATAATATAGCTGGAATTTCAGTGCCCTTCTGCTTGGTTATCTTGATAACCGGGCGTTCTCCGACATAATCCACCACTTCCGCGAAGTCTTCTTCGAGCACCAGATTCATCTTTACGCGCGAACGATAGATTGGCTCTATTTCGTCACCCACATTTTGCGATGCTTGAATTTCTATGTCCTGTGCATCAATGCCTTCGGGCAGTTCCATTTCCAGAAACTGATCGATGTCTTCAGATTGCGGCCCCTCGAAAGATGGCCCGCACGAACTTAGTGCAAATGCCGCGCAGGAAGCGGCCAGAATTGAATATGCCCTCATCTACAATTCCTATCTGTGGAAAGCTTTGTCCCCTTCGATAACCCCGTCGGCAGTCTGCAAATTATTGGCTCTCCGTCAACCCGCTTGCATTTTATGGTTGACGTCTAATCGAGCGATATATGCTGCACTTGCGGGCGCTCAAAACGCATCTCCAACCAGCCGCTCGGCTTCTTCGCGCAGCTCGCTTTTGAGCAGTTTGCCGATGTGGCTGCGCGGCATTTCGGCGATGGTGTAGAGCGCAGCGAGCCGCTGGGTCTTGCCCAGCCGCGCGTTCACCGCCGCCATGATCGCATCGCAGTCGCCCGCGCCAGTGTTCAGCACGACGAAGCCGACCGGGCTTTCCCCCCAGTTGCGTGACGGCACGCCCACCACCGCAGCCTCGACCACGCCCGCCTCTTTCAGCAATTCCGCCTCAAGATCGCTGGGGTAGATATTGAACCCGCCCGAGATGATCATGTCCTTGGCGCGGCCCACCAGTTCGACAAAGCCATCGGCGTCCACCCGGCCAATATCGCCCATCCGCATCCACGCCTCACCCGTGGCAGGATCGATCCACTGCGCTTCCTGTGTCTTGTCCGGGCGGTTTTTGTAGCCACTCATCATGGTCAGGCTGCGGCCGATAAGGTTGCCCGGCGTGCCGGGCGGCATTTCGCGGTCATCGTCATCAAGAACCTTCAACTCGCTGCCCGGCGCGGGGCGGCCCACGGTGTGGAGCTTGTCGGGGAATTCGTGGCACGCCAGCAGGCAGACGACGCCGCCTTCGGTCATCGAATAAATCTCGATCAGCGCGCCCGGCATCCGCCGCAGCACCTCGCGCTTCAATTCCGCCGGGAAGGGGGCGGAGGTGCAATATTTGAGCTGGAGCGCCGACAGGTCGAAGCTGTCGAAATCCGCAAAATCCATCAGCCGTTGATACTGCACCGGCACCAGCATGGTGATGGTGGTGCGGTCAGCCTGCGCATGGGCGAGCCATTTGGCGCAATCGAATTTGCCCATCACCCGCACACAGCCGCCCGCCAGCAGCACCGGCAGAAACGCGACCATCGTGGTGTTGGAATAGAGCGGGGTCGAAGCGAGCGAGCGGACAGCTATCCCGGCTTCCAGAAACGACAGCCCAGTCGTCGCAAACTGCCGCCAGCGCATCTGGTGCGAATGGACGATGCCCTTGGGAATGCCGGTGGTGCCGCTGGAATAGATGATGTTGAACGGGTCTTTGAGGTCGGGCGTGAACGCGGGCGCGCGGGCACCCGGCGGGGCCATCCACGTATCGATGCTTTCCAGCGGCACGCGGATCAGGTCGGCCATGAAATCGGGGCCGAGTTCCGCTGACTTGGCCGCGTCGATGAACAGATGGATCGCGCCTGAGTCCTTCGCCATACCTTCAAGCTGTTCGGGCGAGGCGCTGGTCGTCAGCGGCGCAGCCACCCCGCCCGCGCGCACCGCGGCGAGGAACACCAGCGCATACTCAACGCTGGAGGTGCCAAGGATCGCCACCGATTGCCCGCGCTGCAATCCGGTCTCAACCAGCCGCGCCGCCAGCCGCTCGATCAGCCCAGCCAGTTCGGCCCAATGCACTTCGCGTCGCTCGTCGATCAGGGCGAGGTCATCCCCCTTGATCTGCGACCATTCCATCAGGATATCGGGGAAGGAGCCGAAGGGTTCGGCGAGGTGGGCGGTCATGATTGCTGTGTTCATGCAAATCTGCATAACCGGGCCAAAGCCAAGCGCAAAGGGTTTGGAAGGAGGGTGAGGATGATCCGGCAAGCAATAGTGGCAGCACTGGCCGCATTGGTAACAGCCCCGGCAGTGGGAAGCGCGCAGGAACAGGTTGCCGAGCATTTGCGGGTGACCGCCGTGCTGGCGCACCCTGATGACGAACTGCCGATGGCGCCTGCGCTCGCTGCGCTTTCGCGGCAGGGTCATTTTGTCACCATCATCCATGCCACTGCGGGCGATGCCGGGCCGGGCGTTTCTGATCTTGCTCCGGGCGAACAGCTAGCGAAGATCCGCCGCCAAGAGGCGCAGTGCGCAGCCACGGCGCTGGGGGTGTCGGTGGTGGACAACCTTGGCTGGGGTGACGGGCGGCTATGGCAGGAAGCGCGCGGAAGGGTGGCCCAAGCGGACACGCTCGTTGCCGCAATATCCGCGCAGGTCGCCGATGCTGACCTGATCCTCACCTGGGGGCCCGATGGCGGCTATGGGCACGCCGACCACCGCATGGTGAGCGCGCTTGCCACACAGGTCGTGCAGGCCATGCCCACCGCGACCCGCCCCAAGCTGCTTTATGTCGGCATCCCCGCCGGACGCTTGCCGCCGGTGCCCGAAATGGCGCAATGGGCCACCACCGACCCTGCGCTGCTGACCGAAAGCATCGCCTACACTCCCGCCGATCTCGCCGCCGCCAGCGCCGCTGCGCAGTGCCACGAAACCCAGTTCGACGCCGCCACCCGCGCCGGGATGATGCCGCTGTTCGACGCCACGATCTGGCAGGGAAAGGTGCATTTTCGCGAAGCATTTGGGCGACCGTTCAACTGGCCACCCGCCAAACCGGCGGAGTGAACCACCCGCCTATTTCGGATTCGCCAACGCCTTGACCAGGTCGAACAGGTAATCGCGTCCGGTATAGACCGCCTTGACCTCTAGCCGTTCGTTGAGGCCATGAGCGCCATTGCCGTCAGGATCGCCCCATGCGCCGGGAACGCCGTAGGTGGGGATCCCCGCACTGCCGATGTAAACTGCATCGGTCGCTCCGGTCGACATGGCCGGGATCACCGGCACGCCGGGAAAATACTTCGCCGCCAGCGCTTCCATCGGACCGGTGATTGCGGGATCGAGCGGCGGGGGTGTGGCGATCGGCTTGTCAGCCCGCGCAAACGAAATCGCGACCGCGTTGTCATCGACCACAGCGGCCAGCTGATCCTTGATTTCGGCGGGGCTATGGCCGGGGAAAATACGGCAGTTGACGTTCGATTCGACCCGCTGCGGCAGCGCATTGACCGCATGCCCGCCTTCGATCATCGTCGCTACGCAGGTCGTGCGCAGCATCGAATGCATCGCCTTGTCCTGGTTGACCAGCGCCATCGCCTCAGGGTTGTCGAGGTTCTCGGTCAGCGCGACCATCGCCTTGCCCAGTGCATCGGGCCGCAAAGCGCCCGCCTTGGCGAAGAAGGCGCGGGTGGTGTCGTTGAGCTCGGCCGGAAATTCGTGCGCACCGATCTTTTCGAGCGCCGCCGCCAGCCGGTAGATAGCGTTGTCGGGCACCGGTTGTGAGCTGTGCCCGCCCGGATTGGTCACCACCAGCTTGTAGTCCTGATAGACCTTTTCGCCAACCTGCACGGTCTGGACCAGCAGATGGCCCTTGCCATCGGTGCGCCCGCCGCCGCCTTCGTTGAGTGCGAACGCGGCATCGATCAGGTCGCGCTTTTTGGTGGACAGGTACTGCGCCCCGTTGAATGCGGTGTCGGTCTCCTCGCCGCAGGTCAGCGCCAGCTTGATCGTGCGCTTGGGCTTGGCGTTGGCCTCCTTCAGCCGGATCATCGTGTCGGCCCAGGCTGCGGCCATGAATTTGTCATCGGCGATCCCGCGCGCGTAATAATAGCCGCCTTCCTCGATCAGCTTGAACGGTTCGCGCACCCAATCCTCGCGCTTGGCTTCGACCACGTCGATGTGAGCAAGCAGCAGCATCGGCTTGAGCGACTTTGACGTCCCCGGCAGCACAGCTACCAGCCCGCCATCCTTGGGGTGCTCGGGAACCGAGAACTGGGTGATCTGGTCATCGGCAAAACCGGCTGCCTTGAGCCGGGTGGCGATCTGCGCCGATGCCTGGGTGCAACTGCCGCTGGACACCGTGGTGTCGGTTTCAACCAGCTCCTTGTAAAGAGCAAAGAACTGCTGCTGATCGGGGCGCAAATCGCCCATGGTGCCGGTTGGCGTCTGTGCTGCCAGCGGCGTAGCGACCAGAGCGGCAGCCGCAAGGGCGGTAATCGGCTTCTTCATGTCAGCACTCCCTGATAACTTCGAGGCTGTCATAACGAATTCGCCTGTGGATGAAAGCGGCCACTGCGGCTTCCGGAATGGCCCCCTCGTGCCTATATGATCGGTATGAGCGAAACCCCTCCCGACAGTCCCGCCAGCACACCTATGAACCAGAAGCAAATGGGTGACTACGGCGCGGATTCGATCAAGGTCCTCAAGGGCCTTGACGCAGTGCGCAAGCGCCCCGGCATGTATATCGGCGATACCGACGATGGCAGCGGCCTGCACCACATGGTGTTCGAAGTCAGCGACAACGCGATTGACGAGGCGCTGGCAG
Organism: Porphyrobacter sp. MBR-155; assembly: GCF_040547625.1. NCBI lineage: Bacteria > Pseudomonadati > Pseudomonadota > Alphaproteobacteria > Sphingomonadales > Erythrobacteraceae > Porphyrobacter > Porphyrobacter sp. MBR-155. Next base: position 163,429 of record NZ_JBEPQB010000006.1, on the reverse strand, counting down.
GCCATTGTGACCTCGTGCTGATCGAACTGAACCCCGATGGTTCGGTGTCTGTCGAAGATAACGGGCGCGGTATTCCTACCGGGATGCACACCGAAGAAGGCGTGTCTGCCGCCGAAGTCATCATGACCCAGCTGCACGCCGGCGGCAAGTTTGAAAACACCTCTGACGACAATGCCTACAAGGTTTCCGGCGGCCTCCACGGCGTCGGCGTGTCGGTGGTCAACGCGCTATCCGAATGGCTCGAACTGGTGATCTGGCGCGAAGGCAAGTCGCACTGGATGCGGTTTGAACATGGCGATGCGGTCGCCCCGCTGGTGGTCACCGGCGATGCGCCGCCGGTTGCCAGCAATGGCGATGACAATGGCCTCAAAAAAGGCACCCGCGTCACCTTCAAGGCCAGCCACGACACCTTCAAGAACGTTACCGAGTACGATTTCGAAAAGCTCGAACACCGTTACCGCGAATTGGCGTTCCTCAATTCGGGCGTGCGGATCAAGCTGCGCGATCTGCGCCACGAGGACGTGCTCGAACATGATCTTTATTACGAAGGCGGGATCGCGGCTTTCGTCAAATATCTTGACCGCAACAAGCAGGCACTGATCCCCGAACCGATTTCGGTCTCGGCGGAAAAAGACGGCATCGGGATCGATGTCGCCTTGGAATGGAACGATTCCTATTACGAAAACGTGCTCGCCTTCACCAACAACATCCCGCAGCGCGACGGCGGCACGCACTTAGCCGCGTTCCGCGCCGCGCTGACCCGCACGCTCAATAATTATGCAGAGCGTTCGGGGATGTTGAAGAAGGAGAAGGTCAGCCTGTCGGGTGAGGATATGCGCGAAGGCCTGACCGCGATTGTCAGCGTGAAACTGCCCGATCCCAAATTTGGCAGCCAGACCAAGGATAAACTCGTCTCCTCCGAAGTGCGCCAGCCGCTGGAAGCGCTGATGGGTGAGAAGATGAGCGAATGGCTGGAGGAAAATCCGGCCGATGCGCGCTCGATCATCCAGAAAGTGATCGACGCCGCCGCCGCGCGCGAAGCCGCCCGCCGCGCCCGCGAAATGAGCCGCAAGGGCGCGATGAGCATCGCCAGCCTGCCCGGCAAGCTGGCCGATTGTCAGGAACGCGATCCCGCCAAGTCCGAACTGTTCCTGGTCGAAGGCGATTCTGCCGGTGGCAGCGCCAAACAGGGCCGTGACCGCAAAACGCAGGCGATCCTGCCATTGAAGGGCAAGATCCTGAATGTCGAACGCGCGCGGTTTGACCGGATCATTTCGTCCAAGGAAGTCGGCACGCTGATCCAGGCGATGGGCACCGGCATCCGCGATGAATTCAATCTGGAAAAGCTGCGCTATCACAAGATCGTGATCATGACCGACGCTGACGTCGATGGCGCGCATATCCGCACGCTGCTGCTCACCTTCTTCCACCGCCAGATGCCCGATATCATCCGCGCCGGGCACCTGTTCATCGCCCAGCCGCCGCTGTTCAAGGTCGCCAAGGGGCGTAGCGAGGTTTACCTGAAGGATCAGCCTGCGCTCGATCGCTATCTGGTCGATGCCGGACTGCAAGGCCGGGTGCTGGAAACCGCAGACGGCGCACGCGGCGGGGCGGATTTGCGCACGCTGGTGGATCAGGCGCTGCGATTGAAGAACCTGCTGACCTTCGTGCCGCGCCGTTATGATAGCGGAATTGTCGAACAGATGGCGCTGGTCGGCGCGCTCGAACCCGGATTGGCGGGAGAGGCGCTGACTGCGGCACTAGCCCGTGCCGCCGGACGACTGGGTGCAGGCGACCGTGAAGCCCGGTGGAGCGCATCGCTACGCGACGATGGCTCGGTGATTTTCGAACGCCTGTGGCGCGGGGTCACTGATGTGCACGAAATCGACGCGCGGTTCCTGTCCAGCACCGAGGCCCACAAGCTCCACGGGCTCGCCGCGGCGCAGGCCGATGCCTACGCCTCGCCCGTCCAACTGGTGCGCGCAGGCGATGCCGCCGCTGACGAGCCGGAAGCGGCGCCCGCCAGCGATGATCCGCTGGCCGGAGAGGCTGAGGAAGCCGCCCCCGCGCCTGCCGCCACGTTTGACGGTTCGATCAGCCGCCCGACGCAGCTGCTCGATGCGATCTTCGCCGCCGGTCGCAAGGGCCTTTCGATCAGCCGCTATAAGGGGCTGGGCGAGATGAACGCGGAACAATTATGGGAAACCACGCTCGATCCCGACAACCGCGCGCTGTTGCAGGTCAAGGTCGAGGATGCCGATGTCACCGACGAAATCTTCACCCGGTTGATGGGTGACGTCGTCGAACCGCGCCGCGAATTCATTCAGGATAATGCGCTCAACGTGGCGAACCTCGACGTTTAGGCACTTACAGGGAACGAACCGAAGGCCATGAATCAACAGCCGCACCGCACCGAGGAATTGCAGCACGCAAGCTTCCTGATAATCCTTGCGGTGGTCAGCCTGTTGATGGCGGTCATCATCTTGCCGTTTGCCCAGCCGCTATTGTGGGCGGGGCTGGCAGCGATCATGTTCCAGCCGCTATATCGCAATATCCTGCGGCGAATGGGGGGGCGGCGCAATCCGGCGGCGGGGGTATCGCTGCTGGTGATTTTCTTCGTCGTGATGGTTCCCGCGCTGTGGATCGCCGCGCTGGTGGCGCAGCAAGCGATCAGACTGGTCGCCGCCTTGCAGCAGCAACCGGTGGATCTGGCCGCGCTGTTCAATTCTGTTTACGGCGCGCTGCCGTCAACCGCGCAGGAAGCGATCGACCGCAGCGGCTGGGCCGACATGGCGAATGTCCAGACGCGGATACAGGAATTGCTCAGCGAAAGCGCCGGGATGATTGCCAGTCAGGCGGTTTCGATCGGCAGCGGCGCGCTCGGCTTCCTCCTGTCGTTCGGCGTTGCGCTTTATGTGATGTATTTCCTGCTGCGCGATGGCGAGCGGATCGGACGCACGGTGATGCGGGCGATCCCGGTTGAGCGCAGCATTGCCGAACGTCTGGCTGAACGATTCCTCGGGATCGTGCGCGCGACGATCAAGGGCACCGGCGTGGTGGCGTTGGTGCAGGGCGCACTCGGCACGATCACGCTGATGATTGCGGGCGTGCCATCGGCGCTGTTGTTCGGGGTGATCATGGCGATTTTTGCGCTGGTTCCGGTGATCGGATCGGGCGCGGTGTGGTTGCCGGCGGGACTATACCTGCTGTTGATCGGTGATTACTGGCAGGGCCTGTTCGTGCTGCTGACCGGGTTCTTCATCATCTCCTCGGCCGATAATGTGCTGCGCCCGATACTGGTCGGGCGCGACACTGGTATTCCTGACTGGATCGTCCTCATCACGACTCTGGGTGGGATCAGCATGGCGGGTTTTTCGGGAATTGTCCTAGGCCCGCTGGTGGCCGGACTGTTTCTGGCCAGCTGGTCGATCCTGCGCGAACAGCGTGACGAGGACGAGGAAGCGCTGCGGATCACGGTCGATGTGACCGGGCGGGTTCCGGATGCCGAAGACAAGGACGCAGGGCCCGCGCCTGCCGAGGCTGGCTGAGGCCGATGCGATCGCTTGTTACCCCCGGCAGTCAGGGTGAAGCGGTCGGTCGGCTGGTGCTGGCCGGACTGGTGGTGGTGATGCTGCCTGCGCTGCCATTTGGCACCTATCTGATCTATCCCTTCGCCATCCTGACAACCTGGTTTCACGAAATGGGCCATGGGCTGACTGCGCTGGCGCTGGGGCAGCAATTTCAGCAATTGATGATCTTTGCCAGCGGCTCGGGCGTCGCGCAGAGCCAGGTCGCGGCTGATGCCTCGCGCTTCACGCTCGCCGCAATTGCGGCAGGCGGGCCATTGGCGCCGAGCGCGGTCGGAGCCCTGCTGATCGTCGCCAGCGCGCATCCGCGGCTGTGGCGCCCCGTGCTGTGGTTATCGGCGGCGGCGATTCTGGCGAGCGTGGCGATCTGGGTGCGGTCGCCAGTCGGTTATACCATGCTGCCGCTGGTGGCGGCGGTGTTGGTGCTGGTTGCATGGCGCGCATCGCCTGGGTTCGTGCGCTTTACCCTGCAATTCTTAGGTGTGCTGGGGGCGATGAGCATGCTGCGCGATTTCCATTACCTGTTCACCGAACAGGCCGTGATCGAGGGGCAATCGATACTGTCAGACACCGGACAAATCGCTGCGGAAATGGGCCTGCCTCACTGGTTCTGGGCGGCGGCGATCCTGCTGGTATCGGCGCTGATGGTGGGCGCGGCGCTCAAATATGCGCTCGCCGAACAGCGCCTGCGTCCGCCGCCGCGCAAACTGCCCGCCAATGTGCTGCAGTTCCGCCGGGACTAGGGCGCTTTCAGAACGACGCCACTTTCAGCGTGTTGACACCCGAAGCATCCGGGCCAGTCTCGCCCGATAATCCGATAAACATCGTGTCGACGATTCGTGCGAGTTTCTGCTCGGTCAGCTTCTCACCGAGATAGATCAGCGCATCGGGCAGGGTGTAGTTGGACATCATCTGGTTGATCAGCGACAGCGCCTCATCAATTTCCAGCCCCGCAAAGAACCCTTCGGCCTGGGCTTCTGCAATCAGCTCGCACAGGTAGTGATCGGCCAGATCGACATAGGAACGCACCTTTTCAAAATTGGCCGCGCCCATTTCGCACAGAATGGTGAAATGTTCGGGGTCTTCGCGGAACCGCGCCTGCGAGATGGTGAAGCGGCGGCGGAAGAATTCGAACATCTTGCGCGGCGGCGGGAGATTGCTTGCCAGCACCTCCTCCATCACCGCCATATGCGGGGCGAGCCAAGTCTGCGCGATCGCATCGAACAGATCGTCATAATCGGCAAACAGGGCTTCGAACCGTGCGCGGGTCAGCCCGCTTTCGGCCATGGCGATAGTCCACGGAATCTCTGATCCGCGCTCTTTCACCAGATCGAGCACATGGCGCGCAATCCGCTCACGCTCTTCCTCGCGTAGGGTGGGGTTGAGAGCCATGGGTCAGCGCGCCTCCTTTGCTGGGATGCAACATAGGCGAAGCGGACGCAGGCTTAAAGGGCGCGACTTGCCATTTGTGCGGCGAAACAGGGCGGTTGGTCGATTAGCGCGGTTTCCGGCAGTTCAAACATCGTTTTTGCCCGCGATAATATCGCGCGCCTGCTGTTCAAGCACTTTGAACCGCTCGTAATCGGGCAGCTTTGCGCGGAACCACTCGGCGATTTTCAGCAAGTCCTCGCCATAATTGCCGGTCGGCAACATTGGCGGGCCGAAACTGACGATCAGGTTGGCATTATCGGCAAAGGCGGGGACGATCGGGACATTGGCCGCGCGCGCGATGTGGTAGAAGCCGGATTTCCACTTGCCGTCCGATTTGCGGGTGCCTTCGACCGCGATCACCAGCGCCAGTTCATCGCGGGCGGCGAATTCGGCCGCAACCTGCTGGGTGGCGTTGGTGCTTTTGCGGCGATCAATCGGGATGCCGCCCATGTCGAGCATGAAGTTGCGCATGATGCCGGTGAACAGCGTGTGCTTGCCCATGAAGTTGGGCTTGATACCTTCTTCGTGTGTCGCGCCGGTGAAGAACACGAAATCCCAGTTGGAAGTATGCGGCGCGCCCGCGATCACGTATTTTTTCAGGTGGCGGGGCAGGCCGCCGTCGATCTTCCAGCCTCTTAGGTGATAGATCACGAGAATGATCCGGCGCACAATGCGCGATAGCCAGCCGACCTTGCGGATTTCGTCGTGTAGCAAGTGCCTGACCCCTCTTCGCTAGCGTTTCTGACTAACAGTTACGTTGCGGAATGCGAGAGGTATTCAAGCGACTGACGGCTTGCCTTTCGCCGCTTATGCGCGGTGTTCGGGATTTTCGAAATCCGCGCGGCAGCCCGCCTCCCATGCCTTGCGATTGTTGCCGTGGTTGGGAATGCCGCCTGCATTTTTCATCATCCGGGCCAGATGCATCAGATTCCAAGTCATAATTGTCGTGTTGCGTTGGGTGAAATCGTTGTCGAAGCCGATCGTTTCGTCTCCGATTTTATCACCATAAGAGGGGCCAGGCCCTGCCTCGCCGATCCAGCCACAATCGGCCTGCGGCGGAATTACAAAGCCGAGATGTTGAAGCGCATACAGGATTGTCATCGCGCTATGCTTGATGCCGTCCTCGTTGCCCGTAATCACCGCGCCGCCTGTCTTGCCGTAATAAATGCTCTGCCCCTTTTCATTGAGCATTCCCGACATGGCATAAAGACGCTCAATAACCAGACGGCACAGTGAACTTTCTTCGCCCAGCCAGATGGGCGTGCCCAGAACAACGATGTCGGCCGCCGCCACTGTTTCCCATACCTGCGGCCAGTCATCATGCTCCCAGCCATGCTCGGTCATGTCCGGTTGCACGCCGGTGGCTATGCGCAACGAAGCGGGATGGACTGTGCTGACCGCGATCCCGTTCTTCTCCATGATGTGCTGCGCCACACGCATCAGAAGCCCGGTATGCGAGGCATTCTCATCGCGTTTTAGGGTGCAGTTGATGAAGACCGCCCTGAGATCGGTGAAATCATGCGTGTTTGTTTCGCACAATTCGGTCTGCTTGGGGTTGAGTGCCATATGCTGTCCTCCCGTTGCTGTTTATGGAACCAGCGCTTGAAAGGGGAACGGGTTCCCTTGCGCTGGTGACGAGCGGACGCGGAAACCTCACATCCTAAACACGCCAAAGCGGGGCGCTTCTGCAATTGGTGCCTCAAGACACGCCGCAAAAGCAAGCCCCAGTACATCGCGCGTTTGCACCGGATCGACCACGCCGTCGTCCCACAGGCGGGCGGTGGCGTAGTAGGGGTTGCCTTCGTCTTCGTATTTCTGGCGGATCGGGGCCTTGAAGGCCTCGGCTTCATCGGGGGTCCAGCTGTCGGCGTCGCGGTGGACGGTGGCCAGCACGCTCGCCGCCTGCTCCCCGCCCATCACCGAAATGCGCGCATTGGGCCAGGTGAACATGAAGCGCGGGGAATAGGCCCGCCCGCACATCCCGTAATTGCCCGCGCCAAAGCTGCCGCCGATCACCACGGTGACTTTCGGTACGGTCGCGGTGGCCACGGCGGTCACCAGCTTCGCCCCGTGCTTGGCAATGCCTTCCGCTTCGTATCTCCCGCCGACCATGAAGCCGCTGATATTCTGCAAGAACAGCAGCGGAATGCGGCGCTGGCAGGCGAGTTCGATGAAATGCGCGCCCTTGACCGCGCTTTCGCTGAACAGCACGCCATTATTAGCAAGGATCGCGACCGGCATCCCCCAGATATGGGCGAAGCCGCACACCAGCGTCGATCCGTAGTGCGCCTTGAACTCGTGGAATTCGCTGCCGTCGACCAGCCGCGCGATCACTTCCTTAACGTCATAGGGCGCGCGCACATCATCGGGGATGAGGGCGTAGAGGTCTTCGGCGTCGAACTTTGGCGGGCGGGGGTCTTTGATCCCGGGGTGAATCCCCGCAGAGGCGGGGATCTCGTGCAACCCGCGGGAGGCCCCCGCCTGCGCGGGGGCGCAGTGGGAGATTATATCGCGCACGATGGTGAGCGCGTGTTCGTCATTCTCGGCCAAATGATCGACCACGCCCGATTTCTTGGCGTGCAGATCGCCACCGCCCAAATCCTCGGCACTGATCTCCTCGCCCGTCGCAGCCTTCACCAGCGGCGGGCCGGCAAGGAAAATCGTGCCTTGGTTGCGCACGATCACGCTCTCGTCCGACATGGCGGGGACGTATGCGCCCCCTGCGGTGCAGCTCCCCATCACGCAGGCGATCTGCGGAATGCCCAGCGCCGACATATTCGCCTGATTGAAGAAGATGCGCCCGAAGTGGTCGCGATCGGGAAAGACCTCCGCCTGATGCGGCAGGTTCGCCCCGCCGCTGTCGACCAGATAGATGCACGGCAGGCGGTTCTCCTGCGCAATCTCCTGCGCGCGCAGGTGTTTCTTGACCGTCATCGGGTAGTAGGTGCCGCCCTTCACGGTCGCATCATTGCACACGATCATGCACTGGCGGCCCGACACGCGCCCCACCCCGCAGATGATCGAGGCGCCGTTGACGTCACCTTCATACATCCCGTTCGCCGCGAGTTGCCCGATTTCGAGGAACGGCGAACCGGGGTCAAGCAGCCGCTCCACCCGCTCGCGGGGAAGCAGCTTGCCGCGCGAGATATGCCGCTCGCGATGCTTCTCCGGCCCGCCCAGCGCGGCTTCGGCCACGGCGGCGCGAAGCTGCTGCGCCAGCGCGAGGTTATGCGCGAAGCGGGCCTTCGCCTCGGGGCTTTCACGGTCGAGTTTGGTGGTGAGGGTGGGGGCGGTCATGTCGAATTTTCTCCGTCATGCTGAACTTGTTTCAGCATCCATTTCTCCACCCGCAACAACTGTTCCAGTTTGCGCGATGGGCCCTGAAACAAGTTCAGGGTGACAAGCTTGGTTTGGCTTCCGCTCACCGCTTCCGCACAAACTCGGCGCGCAGCACAAGGCCCTTGATGCCGGGATATTTGCAGTCGATTTCCTGCGCGTCGCCGGTCAGGCGGATCGATTTGATCAGGGTGCCTTGCTTGAGCGTCTGGCCCGCGCCCTTGACCTCCAAGTCCTTGATCAGCGTCACCGCATCGCCATCGGCGAGCAGGTTGCCGACTGCATCGCGCACCTCGACCGCGTCCTCCGCGGCGCGCTTGGCGGCGAGTTCGGACGCAGCCATCCACTCCCCGCTCGCTTCGTCGTAAACGTAGTCGTCGTCGCTCATCCTGCTGCTCCAATCAATTCTCGCCCGATCAGCATTCGCCTGATCTCGTTCGTCCCCGCGCCGATGTCGAGCAGCTTGGCGTCGCGCATATAGCGTTCCACCGGCCAGTCGGTGGTGTAGCCTGCCCCACCCAGCGCCTGCACGCTCTCGGCAGCCACCTTGAAGGCGTTTTCGCTCGCGAGCAAAATCACCCCCGCCGCATCGAACCGCGTCGTCTGACCCGCATCGCACGCCTTGGCGACCGCATAGGTGTAGGCACGGGCCGATTGCAGGGCGACATACATGTCGGCAACCTTGGCCTGCATCAGCTGGAACGAGCCAATCGGCTTCCCGAACTGCTTCCTCTCGCGCAGGTAGGGGATCACCGTGTCGAGGCAGGCCTGCATGATCCCGAGCTGCAATCCGGCCAGAACCACGCGCTCGTAATCCAGCCCGCTCATCAGCACGCCGACCCCGCCGTTCAGCGGCCCCATGATGCGGTCTTCGGGGATGAAGCAATCGCTGAACACCAGCTCTGCCGTGGGCGAGCCTTTCATGCCGACCTTGCTGATTTTCTGGCCGATAGCAAAACCCTCGTCGCCCTTTTCGATCAGGAAGGCGGTGATGCCGCGCGATCCGGCGTGGCCATCGGTCTTGGCATAGACCACCAACGTATCGGCCTCGGGCGCGTTGGTGATCCAGAACTTGGTGCCGTTGAGCACATACCCGCCCTGAACTTCCTCGGCCTTCAGCTTCATCGAAACCACGTCCGACCCCGCGCCCGCTTCGGACATGGCGAGGCTGCCGACGTGTTCGCCAGAGATCAGCTTGGGCAGGTATTTCGCCTTCTGCTCGTCATTCCCCCAGCGGCGGATCTGGTTCAAACAGAGGTTGGAATGCGCGCCGTAGCTGAGGCCGACGCTGGCGCTGGCGCGGCTGACTTCTTCCACCGCGATCACGTGTTCGAGATAGCCCAGCCCCAGCCCGCCCCATTCTTCCTCAACCGTGATGCCGTGCAGGCCCAATGCCCCCATCGGCTCCCACAATTCGCGCGGGAAACGGTCTTCACGGTCGGTGCGGTCAGCCAAGGGCGCGATCTGTTCATCGGCGAAGCGCGCGGTGGTGTCGCGGATCATCTCGGCGGCCTCGCCAAGCTGGAAGTCGAAATCGGGGGTGGCGCGCATGATTTGTTCCCGGCTGCGTAATGATTGTTCTGGCAATGCGCATAGCAAGCAGCGCTGCAAAGGCCAATCGGGCAAAGCTGGCACAATCGCCTGATCACCGCTAACCCCGCGCCGATGACTGCCGCCGCGCCCATTCTGCTGTTTGATCGTGTGATCTGCCGCTTTGGCGATATCACTGCGGTCGGCGGCGTTACCTGCGACATCGCGGCGGGCAGTTTCGTGGCATTGGTGGGCGCATCGGGATCGGGCAAGTCGACGCTGCTCAAAACGGTCAACACGCTGGTCGCGCCAACCGAAGGCCGGGTGCTGTTCGGCGGCGAGGATGTGAGCGCCCTCAACCCTGCGCGCCTGCGCCGCCGGGTCGGTTATGTGTTTCAGGGGGTGGGCCTGTTCCCGCATTTCCCGGTTGGCGAAAACATTGCCATCGGGCCAAGGCTGGCGGGCGAGAAACTGCCACCTGAACGGATCGCCGAACTGCTGGAGCTGGTCGAACTCGAGCCCGCGATGGCGTGCCGGATGCCCGATGAACTCAGCGGCGGGCAGCGCCAGCGGGTCGGGGTGGCGCGGGCGCTGGCGGGGGAACCGGAACTGTTGATCATGGATGAACCCTTCGGCGCGCTTGATCCCGTCACCCGCGCGGCGCTCGGCAACAAGGTGCGTGAATTGCACGGGGCGCTGGGCCTCACCACGGTGATGGTGACGCATGACATGGCCGAGGCCTTGCTGCTGGCGGACCGGGTGCTGGTGATGGATGGCGGGCGGATTGTCGCCGATGAAACCCCGCGTGCGCTGCTGGCGGGGGAAGGCGGCGACGTGGCGCAGGGTCTCGTCGCTGTCCCACGCGAACAGGCCGAACGCCTCGCCGCGATGGAAGGCCCCAAGGATAGGGGTGCCTGATGGGCGATATCTGGGACATCCTCCCCGGTCTGGGTGACAAGCTCGCCGCGCACGTGGTGCTCTCGGCCAGCGCGATTGGCCTCGCCATGCTGATTGCGCTGCCGATGGCAGTGTGGGCCAGCCGTTCGCCAGTGGTGGCGCGGATCACCTTGGGGCTGGCGAGTCTGGTGCAAACCATCCCCGCGCTGGCGCTGCTGGCGCTGTTCTTCCCGCTGCTGCTCAGCTTGCGCGCGGTGTTCGGTCAAGGCCTGCCGACACTGGGGTTCCTGCCCGCGCTGATGGCGCTGACGCTCTATGCGCTGCTGCCGATCCTGCGCAACGCGGTTACGGCGCAGGCCAATCTCGACCCCGGCGTGCTGGAGGCGGCAGACGGGGTGGGCATGACCCGCTGGCAGAAACTGACGCTGGTCGAAGCGCCGCTATCCGCGCCCTTCATCATGGCGGGCATCCGCACCGCGAGCGTGTGGACGATTGGCGCAGCAACTCTCGCCACCACCATCGGCCAGCCGAGCCTTGGCGATCCGATCTTCGCGGGTCTGCAAACCCAGAACTGGGCGCTGGTGCTGGCGGGCTGTGTGGCAAGCGCGGGGCTGGCGCTGGCGGCGGATAACCTGCTGTGGGTGATCGAGGTCGGGCTGGCCAGGCGTTCGCGCTGGATGACCTTTGGCGGGATGGCGGTGGTAATGCTGGGCATCCTCGCCGCGCTGTGGGCGCAAAATGCGGGCAGTGATGATCGCCGCATCGTGATCGCGTCCAAGCAGTTTTCAGAACAATATATCCTCGCCCAATTGATCGGCGCTCGGCTGGAGGCGGCGGGTTACGCGGTCGAATATCGCGACGGGCTGGGCAGCGCGGTGGTGCATTCTGCGGTCGCGTCCTCCGCCATCGATATCTCGGTTGATTACACCGGCACGGTCTGGACGAATTACCTCAAACGCGCGGACAATCCGGGGCGTGAGGCGATGTATGAAACCATCCGCGAATGGGAGTGGCGCACCAACGGGGTCAGGGTGCTGGGCCGTCTGGGGTTTGAAAACGCCTATGCTTTTGCCATGCGCGAAGATCGGGCGGCGGAATTGGGGGTGGCCTCGCTCACCGACCTGGTCGCCGTCGCGCCGCGTCTGACGGTGGGCGGCGACCCGGAGTTTTTCGAGCGGCCCGAATGGATCGCGGTGCGCGATGCCTATGGCTTGCGCTTCGCCGGAACGCGCAATTTCGCGCCGACGTTCATGTATAATGCGCTACAATCGGGCGAGGCGGATGTGATCAGCGCCTATACCTCTGACGGGCGGATCACGGCTGACAGGCTGGTGGTGCTGGCCGATCCCAAGGGCGCGCTGCCGAGCTATGACGCGATGCTGATGCTGTCGCCCCGGATTGCGCAGGATCAAGGCGTGATCGCCGCGCTAACCCCGCTGATCGGCGCGATCAGTGTTGAGGCGATGCGCGAGGCCAATCTGGCGGTTGACCGTGAGGATGCGGCGAAAATGACGCCCAAGGCGGCGGCGGCACAATTGGCGGTAAAAGCGGGTCTTTAGAGCAGGCCGAGTATCAGGGTCTTATTCAAACCCCACCCCGAACGGCCAGCGCCGCCCGCACATACCGAGCACTTTGAACAAGGTGCCCATATGGGTTGATTCCACCAGCCGATCACGCTGACGTTTGAGCTTGTCTGCCTCTTTGGGATTGCGCCGCTGGAGCGCTTCCAGCCGCGTATCGATCCCCATCTGTCGCAGCCATTCGCCCTGCATCTGCACCCCCATCACGTCAGCGCCGTGCTGACGGGCGATCTGCTGGAGCAGTTCGAAATCGACATGCGCGGTGATATCGGCATCACCCGGATGCGCGAAGACATCGACCTTCTGATGCGCCTTGAGCGCTTGCAAGGTCGATCCGGCGCGCAATTCGGTCTGGCCATAATCGATAATCAGCGCCGCCCCGCCTTGATTGGTCAGGCGCTGCGCAAGCTCGCCCATCACCGCTACGGCCGCCGGACTGGTTTCGATCATCGATCCCTGACTGGCGCGCGCCCAGCCTGATGGCACCAAGTGATCCATCCGCTCCTTGCCTGTGCCAAAGGTGAAGGCGTCGCCTTCCAGCCCGACCACCCGTTCAAACCAGCCGTCGGCCGAGCGCACCAGTTGATGCACCGGCAATGCATCAAAAAATTCGTTGGCGACAACCAGCAGCGGGGCATCATCGGGCAAGGTCGAAAGGTCGTGGTGGTGATGGCAGCCGGGAAATATCTCGCGCTGGAGCCTGCGCAAGGTCGCCGAGGTTTCGACAAAATGCACCTGCGGCACGAAATCATAGCGCGCCGCCGTGCTCAGCGCATCGCGCGCCAGCGTGCCGCGACCGGGGCCAAGTTCGACATAGTGGATGTGTTTGCGGCTGCCCATCCGCACCCACAGATCCGCCAGCCATAGCCCGACCAGTTCACCGAACATCTGGGTGACTTCGGGCGCAGTGATGAAATCACCCTGATCGCCAAGCGGATCACGGCTGGCATAATAGCGCGCGTTGCTTTCGCCCATGTAATGCGCAAGGCTGATCGGGCCGGTTTCGCGGATCAGGCGGCGCAGGGTCTTGCCGACATCAACATTGGCGCGCGCGGCGACTTCGGCTTCGAGCCGGGCCTGTTCTTCGGTGGCGGCTTGTTGGGCGGCGGCCAAGGCAGCGGCTTCGGCAGCTTCGGCTTCCAGACGAGCACGCTCTTCGGCTTCTGCCTTGGCCTTGGCTTCTGCTTCGGCCTTGGCTTTGGCCTTGGCCTTGGCTTCAGCAGCGGCCTTGGCTTCGGCAGCGGCCTTTTCGCGAGCCTCGCGTTCAGCGCGCGCCGCGGCTGCGCGGCGCGCTTTCTCCTCGGCTGCCGCGCGGTCTTTTGCTTCTGCGACGGCCTTGGCTTTGGCGCGCGCTTCGGCTTCGGCTTGTTTGCGCGCTTCGGCTTCGCGGCGAGCCTGTTCCTCGGCGGCGGCCTTGGCCTCAGCTTCGGCCTTGCGGCGAGCTAGCTCTTCAGCCTCGGCCTTGGCTTTGGCCGCTGCTTTGGCCTTTGCTTCGGCTTCCTTGCGTGCCTTTTCTTCGGCCTCTGCCTTAGCCTTGGCTTCGGCGGCAGCCTTGGCTTCAGCGTCCGCCTTAGCTTTTGCTTCTGCCTTGGCCTTGGCTTCTGCCTTGGCCTTGGCTTCGGCGTCGGCCCGTTCGCGTGCTTCGCGTTCGGCGCGGGCGCGCGCCTCGGCTTCTAACTTGGCCTTGGCTTCGCGGCGGGCCTTGTCCTGCGCTTCGGCAGCTGCTTTGGCCTCCGCCTCGGCTTGGGCCTGCTCACGGGCTTGCTGCTCGGCAAGCGCCTTGGCTTCGGCGTCCGCCTTGGCGCGGGCGGCTGCTTCTGCCGCCGCGCGCGCCGCTTCGCGATCAGCCTCAGGCTCGGGATCGATCAGCCGTAGCGCGCTTTTCCACGCGCGCGCACCGCCAGCCCCCGGCTCGGCGGTCAGGTCGGTTGCACGCCCCCGCTCGCCAGCGGTTTGTTCCGCAGCGCGAAGAACACGACAATCAATCCAGTCAGTATCAGCGGTATAGTCAGCCATTGGCCCATCGATAGCCCGGTCCGGGCGGCAAAGTCAGCCAGTTGTGCATCAGGCTGACGAAAAAACTCGTTAACGAAGCGCGCCATTCCGATGCCGAGTGTGAATACCCCCGCCAGCAGGCCGGGGCGATAGCGCGCGCGGGTTTTCCAGAACAGCAGCATCATGATGATCAGCAGCGCCAGCCCTTCCAGCCCGGCCTGATACAATTGGCTGGGGTGGCGTGGCAGTTCATCGGCGGCGGGGAACACCATCGCCCAGGGCACGTCGGTCACCCGCCCCCACAGTTCACCATTGATGAAATTGGCGAGCCGCCCCAGCAGCATCCCCATCGGCACGCCAACCGCGACATAATCCACCACCCGGATGAAATTCAGCCGGTCGCGCCATGATACCCACGCCATCGCCGCCGCCACGCCCAGCAGGCCGCCATGAAACGCCATGCCGCCATCCCACAAACGCAGCAATTTCCAACTGACAAAACCATCGCCCGAAAAATCCGTGAAGGCGCTGGGGATGCCGGTGTCCCCCCCTGTATAAAACGCCGCATAGCCCAGCCGCCCGCCGATAATCACCCCCAGCGTGCAATAGAAAAACAGATCATCGGCATGGCGCTGCGCCATCGGTGCGCCGGGCTGTTTGAGCATCTTTGATGTGTGCCAATAGGCAAAGATCACCCCGATCAGGTATGCCAGCGAATAGAACCGCAGCGTAAAAAACCCCAGATCGATCCCCGGCCGCAGGCCCAGCTCTGCCCAGTAGATCGGATCGGCAGCGCCGCTTACGGCAAGTAGTGACAGCACGGGGCGAACCTCTTAATGACAATGGAAAGTCGTATCGGCGGGCCGGACATGGCCCTTGCCGCGTTGGCGCTTCTGGCACAGCGCGCGGGGCAGGGGAAGGGGCGCTCGGTTGCCACCAAGGCTTGGGACACGCAGCCCGGGACGCACTCCATGTGCGCCCGGACTTGTTTATAAATGAGAGAGGAAGGACACCGCATGCCCACCCCACTGGACAATGCGCTTGAAGCGATCGTTACCGGCCTGACCGCACCGGGCCAGCCGTTTGCCACCGCGCCATTTGTGCGCGACGGCGTGGAAATGCCTGCCTTCGTCGCCGCTCCGCCGACACTGGCGCATTATTTTGCGTATTTCTCCAATGAACACAAAGATGCACTGTTTCTCGTCGATGGCGATGTGCGGCTCAGCTTTGGCGATACCTATGCGGCGGCCACTTGCGTGGCGGAAAGTCTGGTGCACGATCACGGGATCGAAAAGGGCGACCGGGTGGGTATCGCCGCGCGCAATTCGGCCAACTGGATCATCGCCTATATGGGGATCATCATGGCGGGCGGCTGCGCGACGCTGCTCAATGGCTTTTCGTCGGGAGAAGAGCTCGCCTACGCAATCGATCTGGCCGAATGCAAACTGGTGCTGGCCGATGAAGGCCGCGCCGCACGGCTTGAAGGGCGCGATCATCCGGCTGCGCTCGCGCTGTTCACTCACAGCAATCAGCCCGCACAAGGGCTTGCGCAGATCTGGCGCGTGCCCGAAGGCACCAGCGCGGCGATGGCGATGCTGGGCATGCTTGGCCCGGATGACATGGCCACCATCCTCTACACCTCGGGTTCGACCGGCAAATCGAAGGGCGCGTGGTCGGATCATCGCGGCGTTGTCAACGCCATCATGAACTATGTCTGCCAAAGCGCGATGGCCAAGGTGCATCTGGAAAGCCAGGGCGACGTGTTGAGCGATCAGCCCTGCGCACTGGTCGCGGTGCCGCTGTTCCACGTGACGGGCGAAGTGCCGCTGATGCTGCAAAGCTTCGCGATCGGGCGCAAGCTGGTGCTGATGCCGAAATGGGACGCAGGGCTAGCGATCCGGCTGATGGCAGAGGAAAAGGTGTCCTATTTCGTCGGTGTGCCTTTGATGAGCTACGAAATTGCCAATCACCCCGACCGCGAAAATTACGACCTGTCGGCGTGCAAGAGCTTCGCCGCAGGCGGTGCGCCGCGCCCGGTTGAACACGTCACCCGGATCAAGGAAGCCTTCCCCGGTGCCTTCCCGCTGCTCGGTTATGGTCTGACAGAAACCAACGCCATCGGCTGCGGCAATTTCAACGAAAATTACCTCGCCAAGCCGGGTTCAACCGGGCGCCCGTCAAAACCGATGGTCGATCTGCGCATTCTGGATGATGCGGGCAATGAACTTGCCAATGGTGAAGTGGGTGAGGTCTGCATCCGATCGGTCGCCAATTTCCGCGGATACTGGAAGAATGACGAAGCAACCGCGGCGGCCTTTACCGACAACGGCTTCTTCCGCACCGGCGATCTGGGCTATCTCGACGCAGACGACTACCTGTTCATTGTTGACCGAAAGAAAGACATCATCATCCGCGGCGGCGAGAATATCACCTGCATCGAGGTGGAAGACGCGATCTATGCGCATGACGATGTCGGCGAATGTTCGGTATTCGGCCTGCCCGATGAACGCTTTGGCGAAGTCCCGGCGGCGGTATACCGGATGAAGGATGGTCATGCCGCGATCACCCCCGGACAGCTGCGCGCCTTCCTGCTCGAACGGATCGCGCCGTTCAAGGTGCCGCTCGAACATCAGATATGGATCACTGACGAGGCGCTACCCCGGCTCGGCACGCAGAAGATCGACAAGCGCGCAGTCAAGGCGCGTTATACCAATGCCACGGCGACGGCCTGATCCGCTGATCTGTGCGGGTCGCATTACCAAACGCCGGGTCGGCGGGCTGATGCAGAGCGCCTTGGCATGAAGCCCCGGCGTGTCCCCGATCAGCGCGCGATCATTGACCGGCGCGCCCTGGCAGAGCAGGTCGCCGCGCTGTTTGCGGCGGGCGGCGAGGGGGCGCGCGGCGATATCGTCAAGGCGCTGCGCCGCGCGCTTGACGATGGCCGCGCCGAACTCGTGCGCAGGCTGGCGGCAGCGCCATCGGCGGGGCACGATGTCACCAGCGGCTATTCCTTCCTGACCGATCAACTGCTGCGGGTGATCCACGATCACGTCACCACGCATCTCTACCCCGTCCCCAATCGCACTGCGGCTGAACGGCTCGCGATTCTGGCGGTGGGCGGATACGGGCGCGCCGAAATGGCGCCGCATTCAGATATCGACATCGCCTTCATCACCCCGATGCGCCGTTCGCCGTGGTGCGAACAGGTGATCGAGGCGATGCTGTATCTGCTGTGGGATCTGGGCCTAAAGGTGGGCCATTCGAGCCGCACGGTGATCGACACGATGCGGATGGCGAAGGATGATCTCACCATCTGCACCGCGCTGCTCGAAGGGCGGTTGGTGTGGGGCGATCAGGTGCTTTACGAAGAACTGCGCACGCGGTTCTGGGGCGAGGTCGTCAAGGGCAGCGAGCGCCAGTTTCTCACCCAGAAACTGGCCGAACGCGACGCGCGGCACAAACGGATGGGCGACAGCCGCTATGTCGTCGAACCCAACATCAAGGAAGGCAAAGGCGCACTGCGCGACCTGCAAACGCTCTACTGGATCGGCAAATATGTCCACCGCGTCGGCAGTGCCGCCGAACTGGTCGACGTCGGGCTGCTGACGGCATCCGAATATCGCAGTTTCCGCCGGGCCGAAGGGTTTCTGCTGGCGGTGCGCTGCCATATGCACATCCTTGCCGACCGGGCTGAGGATCGCCTGACCTTCGATCTGCAACGCGCCGTGGCTGAACGGATGCAATTTGCTGATCGCCCCGGCAAAAGCGCGGTCGAACGCTTCATGCAGTATTACTTCCTGCAGGTGAAACGGGTCGGCAGCCTGACCGGCGTGTTCCTGGCCCATCTTGACGAGGAGTTCGCCAAAAAACGCCCGCGCACCGGGTTCTTTGCCGGGTGGACACAGCGCAAGCGCGCATTCAAGGGCTATGTCGTCGACGGCGGGCGATTGCGCGCGCCGGGCGATGACTGGTTCCGACAAGACCCGGTGCGGCTGGTCGAAGTGTTTCAACTGGCAGAGGCCGAAGGGCTGGAAGTGCACCCCGAAACCATGCGACTTGCTGGCCGCGATGCCAAGCTGATCGATGGCAAGGTGCGCCGTGACAAGCGCGCCAATGCGCTGTTCCTAAGCCTGCTTTCCGGACGCAAAGACCCCGAACCTGCGCTGCGCTGGATGAACGAGGCTGGGGTGCTTGGCCGGTTCGTGCCCGATTTCGGGCGCGTCAATGCGCAGATGCAGTTCGATATGTATCACCACTACACGGTCGATGAACACACCATCCGCGCGATCGGCCTGCTGAGCCAGATTGAACGCGGGCTGCTCGCCGCCGATCACCCGCGAGGCACCCGCGAATTTCCCAAGCTCGCCTCGCGCCGGGCGCTGTATGTCGCGGTGCTGCTGCACGATATCGCCAAGGGGCGCGGCGGCGATCATTCGGTGCTGGGGGCGGATGTGGCGCACCGGCTGTGCCCGCGCTTTGGCCTCGACCAGAAGGAAACCGATCTGGTCGCCTGGCTGGTTCTGCAACACCTGTTGATGAGCCGCACCGCGCAGAAACGCGATCTGACCGACCCCAAGACGATCGAGGATTTCGCGGGCGAGGTGCAAAGCCTTGAACGGCTGCGCAATCTCGCGATCCTGACCGCGGTGGATATCCGCGCGGTCGGGCCGGGCACCTGGAACAGCTGGAAAGCGCAGCTTTTGGGTGAGCTTTACGATGCCACCCAGGAACGCCTGCGGCTGGGCCACAAGGGCACCGGGCGCAAACAGCGGGTCGCCGCCCGGAAAGATGCGGTCGCTCGGCTGCTGGGCGATCGCGATGATCTGGTCGACAGCGCGGGTGCGCTACTGGGCGATGCCTACTGGATTGCCGAGCCCGAAGACATCATCGCCAGCAACCTTGCCCAATATGATGCCGCGCGCGCGGCGGGCGAACAACTTTCGATCCACTGCGAGGTTGACGAGACGCGCGGTGCAACCCGCGTCAGCGTGATCGCGGCTGACCATCCGGGGCTGTTCTACCGCATGGCGGGCGGCATCCACGTGGCGGGCGCAAATATCATCGATGCGCGCATCCACACCGCCAAAAGCGGCTATGCTTTCGACAATTTTCTGGTGCAGGATCAGCACGGTCAGCCATTCCGCGAAGCCGCGCAGATGGACCGCATCGCCAAGGGTATCCGCGACGCGCTGCTCGCCCGGATCGAACTGGTGCCCAAGCTGGCGGCGCGCCCGCTCGCCCATTCGCGCGCGCGCGCCTTCGATGTCGCCCCGCGCGTCGGGTTCGATAATGACGCGTCGAACAATTTCACCGTGATCGAAGTGACCGCGCGCGACCGTCCGGCGCTGCTCAACCGCCTCGCCCATGCGCTGTATAAGGCCAACCTGATCGTTCATTCGGCGCATATCACCGCCTATGGCGAAGCGGCAGCGGATACGTTTTATGTCACCGATCTGACTGGCGAAAAGGTAAAAGCGCCCGAACGGCTGGCCGATATCGAAGCGGCACTGCTCGACGCGGCGAGTGATCGCCGGCAAGCGGAGATGGAAGAGGCATAGAAGCAACAGGTGCCGGAAAATTTGCCGGGCGGCTGAGTAATAGTTTGCGTTGCGGATGTCTCGGTTGCATTTCGATACGCAAAGAACAAAATTCTCAAGGGAGGGGTAATTTATGAAAAGTATCACGTCACTTCGCGCAATTGCGATGCTGGGGGCCGGCATGGTTCTGGCGCCACAATCGGCGTTGGCGCAGGATGCCGACGCAGAAGATAGCGATGCTTATTCAGGCAACGTCATCGTCGTGACCGCGCAAGGGCGCTCACAATCGCTGGCTGACGTCCCCGTGGCGATTTCGGCCATTTCGGCTGATATGCTTGAAAAATCGGGCGTTACTGACATTCGCGAATTGACCCAGGTGGCACCATCGCTGCTGGTGTCGTCCACCGGCAACGAAGCCAATGGATCGGCGCGTATTCGCGGTATCGGCACTGTGGGCGACAACCCCGGCCTTGAAAGTTCGGTCACGGTGTTTGTCGACGGCGTTTACCGGTCACGTTCGGGCAACGCGATGAGCGAGCTTGGCCCGATTGACCGGATTGAAATCCTGCGCGGCCCGCAGGGCACGCTCAGCGGGCGCAACTCAACGGCGGGTATGATCAATATCTATACCGCGCCGCCAGAATTCGATTTCAGTGGCTATGGCGCAGCAAGTTACGGGAACTTTGATTCCATCCGCCTCGAAGGCGGGGTCAATGCGCCGCTCAGCGATACTGTGGCCGCGCGCATTGATGGCGTGTTTTTTGAACGTGATGGATTTTTCAAGGATCTCACCAACAATACCGATATCAACAACCGGGATCGCTATCTGGTTCGCACGCAGGTGCTGTTCGAACCCACCAGCGATTTCAGCCTCCGTTTGGTTGGCGACTATTCCAGGAAGACCGAGGCGTGCTGCGCGGCCACTTTCGTCCAGCCTGATTTTGCTCCGCTGGCAACCATCAGCCCGGGATTTGATCCATTTACTCGTCCCACCAGCGGCGCTGCCCTGACCAGCACGAGCAACCCGATCGTACCAGTTTTGCTGGCGCTGGGTCAGGATCCGCGCGGCCTGACACAAGACACTTTCAACCGCGATATTTTCCCCACCGCCGGGCGTTCCTACGAAGGCAAGACCGAAGATTACGGCGTTTCCGGTGAAATCAACTGGGATTTGGGCCCGATCAAGTTGACGTCCATCACCGGCTATCGCGAATTTGAAAACAACCAGGCGTCAGACACTGACTATACGACGGTTGACATTCTGTTTCGGGCGCCCGGCAAAGATGCAGGCGCGCGTCAGTTCAAGACCTTCACCCAGGAATTGCGGTTCAACGGCACCCTGTTTGACGACAGGATCGACTGGCTCGTGGGCGGATTTTATTCGCACGAAAAGCTGGAAACGCGCGATAACCTGCGGTTTGGCACTCAGTATGGCACGTTTGTAGCCTGCCGCATTGCTATCGCCATCAACCCGGCACTGGTAAACCCGTCCGCGCAAAATTGCTTTGGCCCGAACATGGCCGCGCTGACTGGTGCGAATAACGGAGCGGGCGCATTTGGCGCTGCGACACCGGCTTTCGTCGCGGCGATCAACAACCTTGGCAGCATCAGCGATGCTGGCGGTACTGGTGATGTATTTAACCAGACGAGTGAAAATTTTGCGATTTTCACCCACAATATCGTCCACCTTACCGATACTGTCGATTTGACTGTGGGCCTTCGTTACACCGACGAAAGCAAGGATTTGCGCGGCGCCTTCAGTAACGACAACACCATCTGCCCGGCGAACCGGGCGCTGATGAACGGCTTTTTGGGCGTGCCTGCACTGGCTGGCCTCGCCGGCGGCCTGATTGCTCTGTCGTGCCAGGGCAATTCCACTTCCGAACTCGACGGGGTCAATATCTCCGATTCGCGTGACGAAGATGAATTTACCGGCACTGCAGTGCTCAGTTGGAAACCGACACCCGATCTGATGACCTACGGGTCATACTCGCGCGGGTATAAGGCGGGCGGGTTCAACCTTGATCGGTCTGCGCTGGCGAACCCCGTCTTCCTTGATGTGTCCAATTTGAATGTCGGCAATCTGCAATTTGGCGAAGAAAAAGTCGATTCCTATGAAATCGGGGCGAAATACTCCACTCGTGAATTCGGCATTAGTTTTGCAGCCTTCCGTCAGGAATTCAGTAATTTCCAATTGAACACCTTCAACGGATCGGTGTTTCTGGTTCAGAATGTCAATTCTTGCGGAACCAACCTGGGCGGTGCTGATCGGGACGCGAGCGCAGCGACTGGCGCGTGTGCGCTTGACCAGATCAAACCCGGCGTGGTTGCCGAAGGTTTCGAAATCGAAGCAACGGTGAATCCGACGGACGATCTGGGCTTCACCCTGGGCCTGACCTATTCCGATACCAGTTATGAAAATGACCTGATCGGCGATGATACCGGTGCCCCGCTTGACCCCGCCTTGCGTCTGTTGCCGGGTGATAATCTTTCGAATGCTCCGGAAGTTACCGCCACTGCATCCGTTTCGTGGACCCCGGAATTGACGAGCGACGGATTGCGCGGGCTGGTGTTCTTCAACGCGCGCATGGTCGATGATTTCAACACCGGCTCCGATCTGTTGTTCGGCAAGGAGCAGGACGGCTTCATCATCGTCAACGGACGCATCGGCCTGACCAATATCGCAGGCCGGTTCTCGATCGAAGGCTGGGCGCAAAACCTGTTCAACAAGGATTACACGCAGGTTGCCTTCAACACGCCGTTCGTCGCACCGCAGCAAACCTTCTCGGCATTCCTGGCCGAGCCGCGGACTTACGGTGTGACCGTGCGCGGCAAGTTCTAAGCGGTTTGTAATCACCCGCAACAAGGGGCGCTCCGGCAACGGGGCGCCCTTTTTTGTCGCCTACCGCTGCGCTGCTTGAGGCGGATTACCCCCGCGCGCCGAACAGCGCGGTGCCCACCCGCACATGGCTTGCACCCAGCATCACTGCGGTTTCATAATCGCCGCTCATCCCCATGCTGAGGCCGGTGAGCCCATGATCCGCCGCCAGCTTCGCCAGCAACGCAAAAAACGGCGCGGCTTCGGTGTCGGCGGGCGGGATGCACATCAGCCCGGCAAGCGGCACATCGGCGGCGCGCACGGCGGCAATGAACGCGGGCAGTTCGCTGATCGGGCAGCCGCCCTTCTGCGGTTCATCCCCGATATTGACCTGCACGAAACACGGCACGCGTCGCGCCGCCTTGTCCATCGCCCTGGCCAGCGCGGCGAGCAGGCTCGGCCGGTCGAGCGCATGGATATAATCGAACAGCGCGACCGCTTCTTCGGCCTTGTTCGATTGCAACTGGCCGATCAGGTGCAGTTCGATATCGGGATATTCCGCGCGCAGGGCAGGCCACTTGGCAGCTGCTTCCTGCACCCGGTTTTCGCCGAACACGCGCTGACCCGCTGCGATCAGCGGGACAATCGCTTCGGGGCCGTGGGTCTTGCTGACCGCGATCAGCGTGACATCCGCAGGTGTGCGCCGCGCGGGCTTGCACACCTTGGCGATATTGGCGCGGACGGTTTCGAGGCGGGAGGCTGCATTATTCATGGTGCCGCTCTATAGCGGGTCGATGACGCGCGCCAATCCCCTGCCCGCCCTGTGGCTGCTGAGCGATGAACGCAATGACGCGGTGCTGGAGCACGCGCTCGCACACCTGCCGCGCGGCAATGCCTTCGTGTTCAGGCACTACCATCTTGACGACAAGGCCCGCCACCAGCGGTTCGATGCACTTGCCGCAGCCGCGCGCACGGTCGATCATCTGGTGATCCTGTCCGGTCCGGCCGAACTGGCGCAGGAATGGGGCGCGGATGGAATCTACGGCCCGCCGGAAAAGCTCGACAAGCTCCCTGGCCTGCTGCGCCTTGCCGCCGCGCATAACGCACGCGAGATCCTGCTTGCCAACCGCGCCGGGGCCGACGGCCTGTTCCTGTCGCCCGTCTTCCCGACCCGCTCGCATCCCGGCGACGAATGCCTTGGCCCCGAAAAGTTTCGCGAACTCGCCGTGCAGGCCGAAATGCCGGTGATCGCGCTTGGCGGCATGACGGCAGAGCGTGCCCGCGAACTCGATTGGCGGCGCTGGGCGGCTATTGATGGGTTGAGTTGAGAGCACGGTCCGTCGCACATCGCTTGACCCGGACTCGCGTAGGATTCATGATGTGTTCCACGCAGGAGACAAACACATGGCCAGCCGCGCGGCCCTACCCAGCAAAACCGGTCGCAAGACCGATGCCGAATGGCGCGCAGGTCTGCGCCGGTCGTTGCGGCGCCTTGCGCAGATGACAGGCGCGGGGCTGCTGCTGGCGGCAGCGGTGTTCCTTGCGCTGGCGCTCATCAGCTACACCCAGACCGACCCCAGCCCGTCGACCGCCGCTGATCCGGCGCAGGTCGCCAACTGGATGGGCGCGCCCGGCGCATGGGTGGCCGACCGGGTCTTGCTGATTTTCGGCCTGCCCGGCGTGCTGCTGTTGCCGCTGCTGTATATCTCGGCGCGCAAGCTGTGGCGCGATGTGGAGAATGGCGATGCGCCCGAAACCACGCCGTGGTGGCTGCCCACGGGCCTGTTGCTGATCGCGATGACGTTGATCGCCGCCGTGCTGGCGCTCGCTTTTCAGTCGCCGGGCGGCACCTTGCCCGCGCAGGCGGGGGGGCTGGCCGGGTTGCTTGGCGCTGGCGCGATTCAGGCGGTGGCGGCGCGGTTCGGCGCTGAGGCGCAGGGCTGGGTGATTTTTGGCGCGGCGTTTGTCTGCCTCGCGGTCGGGGTGGCATTGCTGACCCGGATCTTCGCGATCGATTGGCGGATGTTACTGAGCCTGCCCGATTTCCTTGGCGGCGGATCGCTGGGCGGGATGCTGCGCCGTCTGCCGCTGCCCGGTCGCAAGCGCGCCGCCGCGTTGGCGTTCACCGGGGATGACGATGATGCCCCCGCCGTCCGCCCGCGCCGCGTTGCCAAAGGTGCAACGCCGCCGGCCGATGACCGCCCGCGCCGCGCGCCCGAAATCAGCGATCCCTCCGCCCCGCCAAAACGCGCGCTGGCCCCCAAGACCGCGCAGGCCGATATGTTCGCCGCCTACAACCTGCCCAGCCTCGATTTGCTGGCCGAACCGCCCGCGGATAAAGCGCCAAAGCTCGACAAGATGGCGCTGGAACGCAACGCCCGGCTGCTCGAAAATGTGCTCGATGATTTCAACGTGAAGGGTGAAATTACCGCCGTGCGCACCGGCCCGGTGGTGACGATGTACGAATTGGAACCCGCGCCGGGGATCAAGGCCAGCCGGGTAATTGGCCTTGCCGAAGACATTGCCCGCAACATGAGCGCGATTTCCGCGCGCGTTGCGCCGATCCCCGGGCGCACCGTCATGGGCATCGAACTACCCAATCAGGATCGCCAGATGGTGATGCTGAAAGAACTCGCCGCCTGCGCCGATTTTGCCGAGGCCAAGGGCAGCCTGCCGATCATTCTGGGCAAGGACATCGCGGGCGAACCGATTATCGCCGATCTCGCCGCGATGCCGCACTTGCTGGTCGCGGGGACAACCGGATCGGGCAAGTCGGTCGGGCTGAACGTGATCCTGCTGAGCCTGCTGTATCGCTTCACGCCGTCCGAATTGCGCCTGATCCTGATCGATCCCAAGGTGCTCGAACTCAAGACCTATGACGATATCCCGCACCTGCTCTCCCCCGTGGTGACAGAGCCGCACAAATCGGTGCGCGCGCTGAAATGGGCGGTCGAGGAGATGGAGCGGCGTTACCGGATGATGAGCGCGGTCAGCAGCCGCAATATCCATTCCTTCAATGAAAAAGTCAGCGCCGCGATCGCCAAGGGCAAGCCGCTCGGCCGCCGGGTGCAGACCGGGTTCGATCCTGAAACCGGCGAACAGATGTTCGAGGAAGAACAGCTCGATTACCAGCCGCTCCCGCAGATCGTGCTGATCGTTGACGAACTCGCCGACCTGATGGTGACGATCGGCAAGGAAATCGAAGTGCTGATCCAGCGCCTCAGCCAGAAGTCACGCGCGGCGGGTATCCACCTGATCATGGCGACCCAGCGCCCCTCGGTCGATGTCATCACCGGGGTGATCAAGGCCAACCTGCCGACCCGCATCAGCTTCAAAGTCACCAGCCGGATCGACAGCCGCACGATTCTGGGCGAGCAGGGTGCGGAACAGCTGCTGGGCAAGGGCGATATGCTCTACAAACCCAACACCGGCGCGATGGTGCGCGTCCACGGCCCGTTCGTTTCGGATGAGGAAGTGGAAGCCGTCGCCGATTTCTGGCGCGGTCAGGGCGCGCCCGAATATGTCGACGCCGTGACCGAAGAACCCGAAGACGGCGGGTTCGGGTTCGAGGATGAATTCACCGCTTCCGACAACCCCGAAGAACGCAAATATCGTCAGGCCTGCCAGATCGTCATCGAAAACCAGAAGGCATCGGGTTCGTGGCTCCAACGCCAGATGGGGGTTGGCTACAACACTGCGGCCAAGTGGATCGAGCGGATGGAGGAAGACGGTCTTGTCGGCCCCGCCAACCATGTTGGCCGTCGCGAGATTTACCGCGATCGGGATGGCAATCCGCTGTAAGGTCGATCGGTAGGGCGATGCAGGAATGCAACGTCTTGGAACTGTAAATCCGCTGTAACGCGCACTTCATCACACCGTCGCCGCCGCGTCACCAACACCTGCCACGGGCAAGGCCTCTCTCCACCAAGAAGGGCCTGCTTAGATGCTCCGCACCCCGCTTTCGCGCGTCTCGTTGATCGCGCTTACCGCCTCGTTGACTGGCGCGCTTGCCACCACCTCTCAGACCTCGTTTGCGCAAGATGCCGAAGGCCCGGCGGCTGATGAAAAGACATACGGCAACCAGATTGTTGTGACGGCCCAAAAGGTCGAACAGCGCGTTCAGGACGTGCCGATCACCATCACCGCCACCAGCGGCGAACGGATCAGGCAGCTGGGCGTTACCGATCTGGATGAGCTTTCCAATTACGTCCCCGGCCTGCTGATTCAGGAACAGAGCGCCAATAACCCTGGCATTGTCATTCGCGGCATCACTTCGGACAGCGGCTCCTCGCAGCAAGGCCCGCGCGTCACGCTTTATTACAACGGCGTCGACATCTCGCGCTCGCGCGGGTCGTATCAGGCGATCTACGATCTCGAACGCGTCGAGGTGATCAAAGGCCCGCAGGCAACCTTGTTCGGCACCGCATCCGCCGTGGGCGCGATCAGCCTTGTCTCGGCCCGCCCGCGCGAAGGGTTTTCAGGCGAGATCCGCGGCGGCTATGGCAATTTCGACCAGACATTGCTCGGCGGACACCTGAACGCCGGGTCGGACGTGCTGGCCGCGCGCATCGCGTTTGAATGGCGCACCCGCGATGGCTTTATCGAAAACCTCAACCCGGCGCAGGAAGAAGAACTCTATGCGCAGGATCAGTTCGGCGTGCGCGGATCGATCCGCTACGCACCCACCGCCGATTTCACGCTCGATCTGATCGCCACCTATGACCAGCAGCGCAATGGCGGCACCCCGTTCGTTTCGGGCACCTTCCCGGCCTTCGCAGGCGCACCGGGTGGCCCGGCCAATGCGTTCGAGGACGCCAATCTTGGCGGCAATCCGGCGGGCGCGGCAGTGTTGGGTGACGATCAGTTGGGCCTGAACCGCGAAGTGTACGACCTCAACCTTACCGCCGAATACCAGTTCGCCGACGACTGGACCTTCACCACCGTCAACGGCTACCGCGAATTCGACAGCCGCGAAGTGTTCGACGCCGATGGCACGGCTGCCCCGTTCCTTGAATTCACCGAGATCGCCGACGGTTGGCAGGTCAGCCACGAAGGCCGCTTTACCTATCAGGGCAGCGCTCTGCGCGCGAGCGCGGGGTGGAACATCTTCATCGAGGATGGCGCGCAAAACGTGCCCTTCGCGACCGAGGAAGGGCTGTTCCTGCAATGCCTGTCGGGCCTGTTCGGTGCGCCGCTGATCCCCGGCATCCCCTGTGTCGCGGCAGACGGTTCTGTCCCGTCAACGGCAGTCACGGGCCTTTTGACGTCAGGCGCTTTTCAGGCGATCCCCTACGCTTCGGTGTTCGAAAATCAGGGCCGCAACGAAGCCTATTCGGTGTTCGCCGACGCCACCTGGATCGCCACCGATGCGTTGGAGCTGACCGCGGGCCTGCGCTTCCTTGATGAAGATCGCGAATCGGGCTTCTTTGCCAATGTCCCAAACAGCGTACTGAGCGGTGCCCCGCTGATCCCCGGCCAGATCGATACAGGCGGCCAGACCTTCACCGCCAAGGACAGCTTTACGGCGTGGCTGCCGCGCTTCAACGCGCTTTACCGCATCAACGATGACGTCAACGTGTTCGCCACCATTTCCAAGGGCCGCCGTTCGCCAGTGGTGCAGCTCGGTGCGCGGCGCGACGGGGCCAATGTCGTCCCCAACCGGACTGACGTTCCGCAAGAAACGGTGTGGAACTACGAAGGCGGGATCAAGCTGGCCAGCGGCCCCGTTTCGGGATCACTGGGCGTCTATTATCAGGAATACAAAGGCTTTCAGGTCAGCGTGGCGGAAGTTGATGCGGGCGGCAACCCGACCGGAACCTTCGTGACGCGAAGCGCGGGCAGCGCCTCGAACCTTGGGGTAGAGGGGGAATTGTTGGTCGAGGCTACTGACTGGCTGCAACTGTTCGGCAATTTCGGCTATATCGACGGCGGCATCGACAAGGACGGCGCGTTCTCGCCCGCGTTTTCGGGCGCGCGGTTCCGCCTGCAGCCCGAATTTCAGGCATCGGGCGGTTTCAGCGTCGATTATGACATGGGCAACGGTATGCGCTTCTTCGCCACGCCCAGCGTCACGCATCGCAGCCGCATCTTCTTCGAAGTGCCGAACAATCCGCTGATCTCACAAAAGGCGGTAACGCTGGTGAATGCGCGGGCCGGCGTCAGCTTTGGCGATGATCGTTATGAAATTGCCGGTTTCATCCGCAATGCATTCGACAAGAAATACCTGCTCGACGCGGGCAATACCGGCGGCGCGTTTGGCATTCCCACCTTCATCCCGGCAGAACCGCAGTTTTACGGGGTGGAAGTGTCCGCCCGCTTCTGATCGGAATACCCGACCCAAAGTCATGGCCCAAGCCACAACCTTGGGCATGAGGGGCGGAGGGCCGATAGCGGCCTTCCGCCCCTTTTGCGTTCAAGGAAGCGATCCCAACTATGGTTTATGACCGTGGTTAGGAATTCCTAAACACCCTTGCCGTAGCCCCACGTAAGTCAACGGGGGCTAAATCAATGATTCAATCCATGCGCGCGCTCGGCGGTCTGATGGCCGCATTGTTTGCTGTGCTGGTTGCCGACCCTGCTTCGGCGAAAGATGGGGGCTGGCGGCTTGAACCCGATGCGCGGATCGAAGTGCAGACGGTCAGCGCCGAAACCACCACCCGCGATAGTGATCTGGTCGTCGATGGCGAGGCGATCAGTGTGCGCGGGCAGGTTGGGGTGGCGCTGGAAAAGCGCGGGGTGCGGCTGCGGCTTGAAGCCGACCGGATCGAGGTATTCCGGCTTGGCGAAGCGCGGCGCAACATTGCCCGCGACCGGTTCACCGCGACCGTCCAAACCGATATCGAAAAGGACTGGGAACTCCAGCTTCAGGCCCGCCATTTCGATGACATGGTTTCGGTGGAAAGCAACGACACCGATGAATGGCAGGGTTCTGCCCGGCTGACGTGGGAATCCGATCGCAAGCACCGCGTCAGGCTGCAAGGCACCTGGCGCGAGCGGGAATATGAAAATGGCGCGCTGGCCGAAACCACCGGTGAAGGCCCGCGCGTTGATGCGGAATATCGCCGCCGGTTCGGGCGTTACCACTATCTGGCGTTTGATCTGCGCGCGGAATCGATCAAATCCGATGATCTGCGGCGCGGCTTTGAACGCGAATCCGCCGGGGTTGCCTACACTCGCCCGATCACCCCCGATCTGCGCGTGCGCCCGGCCATCGAAGTGATCCGCACCCGGTTCGACAACCGCCTCACCGATAATGGTGAACCGCGCCGCGACAAACTTGTCGCCCCCGAAGTCGAACTGCTGTGGTGGCCGGGCAAGTGGCGCATCGAGGCTGAGGCTAAATACATCTTTGCCGGCAGCAACGAACCTGCCCGCGAACGCGAGGGTTATCGGCTGTCATTATCGGTTGGATATGCATTCTGAGCTGATCTCCAGACTCAGCCAGATATGGAAGCGCGCGACCCCGCAGGTCAGGCGCCCTTTCTACATAGGCATAGCTGTCGGCGCGATCATCGCGGCGCTGGTGGCGCTTGGCCTTGCCAATACTTCAACCTTCTTTGCCCTGCCATCCTCGTTCGAAGGGGTGGCGACGTCGCAGGCGATCTGGGGGCTGAAGCCATCGAACCTGCTGATGGTGTTGCCGCTGGGCGCATTTCTGGTGGTGCTGGCGCGCAGCTTTATCGGATTGAAGGCGTTCGGGCTGTTCACCCCGATGCTGATCGCGTTGGCGTTCCTGCAAATCGGCCCGGTGATGGGGCCGGTGGTGCTGGGATCGTCGGTGCTGGCGGGCATGATTGTCACCCCCACCTTGCTCAAATTGCGGATGACACGCGTCGGGTTTCTGGGCGTGCTGATTTCGCTGATCGTGCTGGTGCTGGTGGCCTTGCTGATGATCCTCGATACCCAGCTGCAGGTCGATGCCTTCCCGGTGATCGTGTGTGCGCTGGTTGTCGAACGCTGGTTCAAACAATGGGACAAGGACGGGCCGAAACCAGCGGCGAAGATGGCGTTCAACACCTTCATTCTGGCGGTGGTCATCCAATTCGTGATGGTATCGGATTTTGCGATGGCGCTGATCGAATGGTCTCCGCTGCTGATGCCGGCATTCACAGGTGTCGCGATTGCGGTGCTTGGCCGCTATCGCGGCCTGCGGCTTTCGGAAATCGGGCGGTTTGCGCCGATCTGGCTCGAACGGCGGCGGCAGGCGCGGCAAAAGGCCAACCCGGACCAGCTCGAACTTGATCTTGAACCGATCAGCCGGGAGGAAGCGCTGGAACGCGCACCTCCGCTCCACGGCGTTTGGGTGATCGATTCGCCAGCGGATCTCACCCCCGGGCGGCGAAGGCGGGTTCCGCAACCGATCAAACCCAACAAGGAGGCGCAGTTTGCGCCTCGTCTTGACGCATCCGGGCGGCCGCTGATCCACAACGCCTGGATCATCCGGACGGCAGAGGATGTTTGATATGTTCGGGCTGTTACGCAAAAAGACGGTGAATTATGACGCGCTCAGCAAACTGCGCCCCCCGCAGCTTGCCCGTATCGACGAAATTCTCGGGATCAATATGCGCAACGCGCTGATCCAGAAATATAATCCGCGCAGCGCGATTGAGCGGGCGCGTGACAAGGTGGCAGCCAAGGTGGCGCTGGAGGCCGCCGGGATCGCCTGTACCGGCACGGTCGCGGTGATCGACACCCACCAGAAACTGGTAGAATTCAAGCCGAGCCGCGACATGCCCAATGCCTGGGCGATCAAGCCCGCACGCGGATCGCAGGGTGACGGCATTCTCCTGGCGGTGCGCCGCGAAGGCAATACCTGGTTCAAGGGATCGGGCGCGCCGCTGACCGAAGAAGCGGTGATGCATCACATCCAGAAGGTGGTTGATGGCGGCTTTTCGGGCGATTCCGCAGCGGAGGATGCCGCGCTGATCGAACCGCTGATCATCGCTGACCCGGCGCTGGCCAGCATCGTGCCCGAAGGCCTGCCCGATCTGCGCGTCATCAGCCTGCATTACACCCCGCTGATGGCGATGGTGCGGCTGCCGACGCTTGAATCCGATGGCAAGGCCAACCTCCACCAGCGCGCGATTGGGGCGGGGATCGACATGGTCACCGGCAAAATTACCCGCGCGGTGGTGAAAGGCACGCCGATCACGCATCACCCCGATACCGGCGTCAATCTGATCGGGTTCGAGATTCCGGGCTGGGAGCGGGTGCTGGAGCTCGCCTCAAGGTGCGGCCCCGCCGTGGGGCTGGGCTATTGCGGCGCGGACATCGTGCTTGACGTCAATGACGGCCCGCTGGTGATCGAGGTCAACGCCCATCCCGGGATCGAAATCCAGAACATCTGTCAGGCGGGGCTAAAGGTGCGGATCGCCGCTACGGGCGAGAATTTCCGCTAGATCCAACCATAATCGCAGGCGGCATGGTGGGCGGCTGATCCTGCGCATCGCGTTCAGCCTGTTCGGCGGGGGTCAGCGGACGGAAGCGGATGGCGATGGGCGTGAAGCTGCCATCCTCGCGCTGGCGGATGGTGACGATCCCGCGTTGGTCACGGTTGCGCAGTTCCTCCTCCAGCGCCAGCGCGCGGTCTTGCCCGACATACAGGCGTCCGCGCATCAGCGCATCCCAGCTATAGACCCCCGAAAGATCGGCGCGCAGCGGATGATCGCAGGCGGCACGTTCAGCCGCCGTCTCGGCCACTGTCACGCTGACAAGGTCAGGCGCCGCACCTGCAAGGCACAGCATTTCGGGCCCGGCATCGCGCCATCCACCCAGCCCCGGCCAATCATAGCTGAACTCGACATAGTGCCCGCGCAGATAATCGCGCGGGTCATAGCCCTGGATCGGCACCTCCCATTCGGTGCCCTGACGGTAGGTATGGTCGCCCATGCCCCACACGCCCGCAAGCCCGATCAGCGGAAGCACGACAGCGGCCAAGCGCGTCAGGCGGTTCATGCGCCCACCCCTTCATTCTTCGGCGCGAAGTTGCGCGACACCCGCACTGCGGCCCATGCGATGCCGAGGATCAACAGGCCCGCCATGATCAGCCCGGCACCGCTGAGCAACAGGTCGCTCGCCAATTCAAAGCTGAGGATGATGAGACGCAGCGCGATGACCGCCACCGCCAGCTGAAACACGCCGCGCCAATGCGCCGTCAGTGCCGCAGCCGCGATCCCGACCCACAGCGCCATGAACAGCGCGGCGGCGGGAACGGTCAGATCATTCGCGCCGTAAGCCAGCGGCAGCGCCAGCCCCGCGCCGGCAATGATCGCGCCCGCCATCTGGCCCGAGATGCCCGGCCGCGCCAGCACCACGCCAAGCCCCGCCAGCACCGCAACCGCGCCGCCCATCACCATGCTCGCCAGATCCCTCAACATCCGGGTATCACCGAACTCTCCGATGCTGGCGATGAAAGTCGCAAACGACGCTCCGGCCACGGCATAGGCCAATGCCAGCTGCTCCAGCCGCCGCCAGAAATCAGGCCGGGCGCCGCGGGCGCGAAGCCACGCCGCCAAGGGCGCAAATCCCACCGGCAGTGCGGTGACAAATGCCAGCCACAACAGCCGCCCCGTGCCCGGATCGCGCATCACACCATAATCTGTGCTGGCGGTGGCATATTCCCACGCGCACCACACGCTGCCGCCCAGTACCGCCAGCGCGGCTGGCCAGCTGCGGCCCATCATCAGCAATAACGGCGCGAACAGTGCCAGCCACACCGCCAGCGGTTTCCACAGCGGCGAGGATGTCTGGTAAACCTGCCCCAGATGTCCGAAAAAGGTGAGGCCCAGCGCGGCGGTGACAAACAACAGCGCCTCCACCGCCCACGGCGATGCTGCCGCCAGCCGCGCTTCACGCCAGAACAGCGCCGCCAATCCGGCGATAATCAGCGCAAGGTGGACGCCAAGCCGCACTTGGCCGGGGATGTCCTCCCAATTGGCGGCCACCACCGACACCAGCCCCAAGGCGATGGCGAGCGCGCCGATCCCGAACACCGCCCATAATGCCAGCGGGCGGGAATGGGCGGTTTCATAGGCGAGCAACCGGTCGCGCGTCTCCGCGTCGATCAGGCCGGCGGTGTGCCACAGGGCAATCTTGCGCGCGCTCATCACGGCAGATTACCCGGTCCGCACACGCGCCGCAACTGCGGGTTATTTGGCGGCGAGTTCTTCCTTGGTCAGGATTGGCTGCTCGCTGACCTTGGCGGCATTCACCTGCATCGCTTCGGGCGGCATCGCCACCATCCCGATCTTCGCCAACGGGCCATCCTTGCCCCAGCTCTTGACCCATTCCTGCATGAAGTTTTCAAGGCCGGGGATCGCGCGCATATGCGCTTTCTTGACGTAGATATACAGCGGGCGCGCGCCCGGATAGGCAAAGCTGGAGATGTTATCATAGGTCGGATCGACCCCGTTCATCGGCAGCCCCTGCACCCGGTCGCTGTTTTCTTCGAGATAGGAGAACCCGAAAATGCCGACCGTGCGCGGATTGCCGATGATCTTCTGGACGATCAGATTATCCTGTTCCCCCTGATCGACATAGCCGCCATCGCTGCGCACTTCGGTGCAGATTTGCTTGTAGCTGTCTTCGTCGCTGTCCTTGAGCGCCTTCATTTCCGGGTTGGTGGCGCAACCAACTTCGAGCACCAGTTCCTTCAACGCATCGCGCGTGCCCGATGTGCTGGGCGGGCCATACACGATGATCGGGTCGGCCGGCAGCGACGGGTCGACATCCTTCCAGGTTTTGGTGGTCTGCGGCTTGCCATAGGGCTTGGCCGCAAGCGCTTCGTAAACTGTTTTGGGCGACAGGTTGAGCATGATCCCGCCCTTGGCCGAAGCAAAGGCGATCCCGTCGAGCCCTACCTGCAATTCGATGACCTCTGTCACGTTATTGGCAACGCAGGCTTCGAATTCGGAAGCCTTTATCCGGCGCGAGGCATGGGCCATGTCGGGGGTGTTGGGGCCAAGGCCGGAACAGAACAGCTTGATCCCATTGCCGGTGCCGGTCGATTCTATCAGCGGCGATCCGGGGTTCGACCGGGCGAAATTCTCCGCCACCACCTTGGCGAAGGGATAGACCGTCGACGATCCAACCGCATGAACCGAATTGCGCGCGCTGCCACCGCCCGAATCGCAGGCGGAAAGCGCAAGGCTTGCCAGCGCGATGGCAGTGCCGAACTTGGCAAATGATGTGATGCGGTGCTGTGTCATGATTGATCCTGATCGTTCCTATACTGGCGCGGTAGGCCTGAAACATGACAGCTATATGACGAAAACCGGGGCGATCAAGCCAGCCCATTGATATGGCGCAACCGCATGACTTGCGGCGAAATTTGCTCCGAAATGGCGGGGCGACTTAACAGCATCGTAAGAGCTTGGATGATAGGCACCGCGGCATGGCAAGACTGCGCCTTCTGATCCGACTGTGTATCGCAGCTGTGCTGCTGGCGATGTTCGTCGCCCGACCGGCGTCGGCGGAGGATCGGACGTTGCCCAGCTTCGCGCCTGCCTGCCATGCCGCGACATCGCTTGACGAGACCGCCGAAGCGATGGTGCCGCGTGCTTCGTGGACCTGTTCGGATAACGGCTGGCGCGCAGGTTCGCCCGCAGTCTGGCTGCGGTTTGAGGCGGATAGCTGGCAAGGTGCGTTGCCGCCGCGCCAGTTTTTCAGCCGGATTGCGCGGTTCGACGCGATCACCTTCCACGCGCTCGATACTGATGGCACGATGCGGACAGCGCGCTTTGCCGAGGCCGATGGCCAACCCTTTCCTGAAGGCCCTGTGTTCCAGCTGCCGCTGCCCGAAATTACCCCGCAAACAAGCCTGCTGATGGTGCGGATCGAAGGCCCGCATTCGGTGCCGCTGCTAACCGAAGCGCGGATCACCCATGATCAGTCACGGGCCGAATGGTCGCAAACCAATATGCTGCTGCTGGCTTTCGTGGTCGGGATGCTGGTTCTGCCGCTGCTGTTCGACGTCAATTTCTTCATCGTGCTGCGCGAAAAATTTGTGGTTCTGCACGCGATGATGGTTGCCGCGATGATGGTCTATGTGACCTTTGCAGGCGGGCTGATAACCGCGTTTGTCACGGTGCCGGTGGCGGCGATGGCGATCATCACCGCGCTTTCCTCGGCCATCGGGATAGGGTTGTCGGCGATCTTTCTTGCCACCTTCCTTGAACGCGGCGCGCAATCGCGGCTGATGCGCCGGATCACGATCATGGTGGGCTATTTCACCATCATCGTCCCGGGGTTCTTTGCCTTTCAGTTCGATGCGACCCAGCCGTTTGACGATCAGGCCTATCTGATCGCCTTCCTGCCGGTGCTGGTGATTATCAGCGCCGCCGTGGCCGAAGCCTTGCTGCGCGGCAGCCGTTCGGCGCGCTTTATCGCAATGGCGTGGACGCCGGTGATCATCGCAACGGCCGAACGTCTGCTGCGTGGGCTGGGCTGGTATGTCGGCCCGCCAAGCCTTGATCAGATGCTTTACATCGCGGTGGGGATCGAAGTGGTGGTGATCAGCCTCGCCATCGCCGACCGTTTCCTGGCGCTGCGGCGCGAACGTGACGCTGCGCTGACCGAGGCGCGGATGCTGGAACAGCTTTCGACCCGCGATTCGCTCACCGGGTTGATGAACCGCCGCGCCATCGAAGCGCGCTTTGATCAGCTGTTGGCGCAGGGTTTCCATACCTTTGCGCTGGTTGATCTTGACCGGTTCAAGTCGATTAATGATCTGCATGGCCACCAGATCGGTGATGCCTCGCTGGTGGCCTGTGCGGGCGCGCTGCGCGCTGAAGGCGACCGGAACTCGATCGCGGTGCGATTGGGCGGCGAGGAATTTGTGGTGCTGCTGCGCGGTGAACGCACATTGGAACGCGCCGAGGCTTTGCGTCAGGCGATCCCGCAGCGCATTGCCACGGAAGTGTCAGGGCTTAGCCTGCCGGTGACGGCCAGCATGGGCGTGATCGTGCTGGCCGATGGCGACCGCCACAAGATGGCGTTCAGCGATTTCTACGCCCGTGCCGATGCGCTGATGTATGAAGCCAAGGCGGCTGGCCGCAACCGCCTTGCCTATGCGCGCCTGACCGTATTCAACACCGCTCCCAAGAACCGCCGGAAACGCAGGGCCGCGGACAAGGCTGCCTAATCGGCCTGAAACGGCGCGAGAACCTCGGGCCGCACCCGTGCCAGCCGCCCGCTCGCCCGGTCGATCATCGCCCAGCTGGTCGCCGCGCTGACGAGGCGTTTGCCGCCCGCATCGGTGAACTCAACGCGCCGCAGCGATTTCGCGCCCTGGGCCGGGCCTTCGATCCACGTCGTGCCGGTAACGCTCGCGCCCTCGGCGATATTGCCGCGATAATCGATTTCGTGCCGCACCACGACCCAGAAGAACGCCGCCTTGTCTTCGGGCCGCGCCGCCGCTTCCCAGTGCGCGGTGGCGAGATCCTGAATCCACTGCACCCACACCGTGTTGTTGACATGGCCGAGCTCATCGATGTGCTGCGGTGCGGCCACGAAGGTGCGGGTGAAGTGGGCGGGTTTACTCACCGCTCCCCCGCCATCCCCATCTGCCACAGGATGAAGGCGAACTCCTCCGCCGTTTCCTTGAGGCTGTTCCAACGGCCCGATTGTCCGCCGTGGCCTGCGCCCATGTTGGTCTTCAGCAGCAGCAGATTGTCGTCGGTCTTGAGTTCGCGCAGCTTGGCGACCCATTTGGCGGGTTCCCAATAGGTCACGCGCGGATCGTTCAGCCCCGCTGTCACCAGCATCGGTGGGTAATCGCGCGCCGCCACCTGATCATAGGGCGAATAGGACAGGATATAGGCGAACGCCGCCTTGTCGGTGATCGGGTTGCCCCATTCCTGCCACTCGCCCGGCGTCAGCGGCAGATCCTTGTTCAGCATCGTGTTCAGCACATCGACAAACGGCACGTGCGCGACAATCGCGCCATATTGCGCGGGGTCTTGGTTGATGATCGCGCCCATCAACTCGCCGCCCGCCGAACCGCCGCTCGCCGTGACCATGCCTTCCGCGGTGTAGCCCTGCGCGATCAACCCGCGGCCTGCGTCGACGAAATCGTTGAAGGTGTTGGCGCGTTCGAACAGCTTGCCTTGCAGATACCAGCGCCGCCCCAGATCATCGCCGCCGCGAATATGCGCGATGGCATAGGCAAAGCCGCGATCCACAAGGGAAAGGCGCGTGGTCGAAAAGCCCGGCGGGATGGCGTAGCCATAGGCGCCGTAAGCATAAAGATGCAGCGGCCCCGGCCCTTCGATCCCGGCCTTCTTGAGGATGTCCGCGCGGTCTTTCCGCATCACGATGCTGACCGGCACCATCGTCCCATCGCGCGCCTGCACGGTGAGGCGCTGCGTGGTGTAGAGGCTGGCATCGTAACCGCTGGGGATTTCCTGCGTCTTCAATGTCGTCAGCCCGCCCGTCGCGACGTCGTAATCATAGACGGTGCTGGGCGTGACCATGCTCTGATAGGACAGCCGCAGCTTGCTCACCGCATATTCGGGATTGTCCGAAAGACCGGCAGTATAGCTTGCCTCGGGAAAGGTGATCGGGGTGATGTTGGCCGGATCGGCGTAGGAACGCAGCTGGATCTGATCGAGCCCGCCCAATCGCCCTTCGGTGACGAAGAAATCCTTGAACAGGTCAAATTCGGTCAGATAAAACTCGTCCGAACCCGCGATCACCGTTTGCCAATCGCCGGGCGTTTTCAGATCAGCCTTGGCGAGGCGGAAGTTGATGTGATCGTCGTTGGTCAACACCCACAATTCGCCATCCCTGACATCGACCGAATATTCGACGCCCTTGTTGCGCGCCTTCACCAGAATCGGCTCAGCCGTTGGATTGGCAGCCGGGACGAGGCGCACTTCGCTGGTTTCATTGTCGCCGGTGGCGATGATCAGCCAGTCTTCCTGCGCCGATAGCCCCGCCCCGACGCCGAAGGACTGGTCTTCTTCCTTGTAGAGCGTCACGTCCTGCTCAACCGGGGTGCCGATCACGTGCAGCCTGGCTTCGAGCGTGCGCCATTCCTCGGTCGAGGGGCCGTAAACCAGCGCGGTGTCATTCGCGACCCAGGTCAGCCCGCCGCGCAGGTTGGTGAGTTCATCGGGCAACAACTCGCCGGTCTGCAGATCCTTGATCCGCGCGGTGTAGCGTTCGCCGCCCGAAGTGTCGGTGGAAAACGCGAGAAACCGCCCGTTCTGGCTGATCGAGGCTGCGCCAAGGCGGAAATATTCGAGGCCCTCAGCGAGACTGTTTTCATCGAGCAGTAGCTGCGCCTCGCCCCCCGCCGCAGGTTTGCGCCAATGCTTGCGATATTGCGCGCCTTCCTCGAACTCGCTCCAGTAGAGGAACTCGCCATCCTTCTGCGGAACGGTGCTGTCGTCTTCCTTGATGCGGGCGCGCATTTCGGTGAACAGCGCCTCGGTCAGCGGGGCTTGGGCTGCCATCTTCGCTTCGAAATAGGCGTTTTCCGCCTTCACGTGGGCCAGCACGTCCTCATCATCCACCACCGGATAGGATTTGTCATACAGCCAGTCATAGGGGTCTTCGATGGTGATCCCGTGGTGGGTGTAGGTGTGTGCGCGCTTTTCAGCGACGGGCGGCTTGATCTCGGTAACGGTAGCAGGTGCGGCGGCAGATGTGGTCACGCGGGATTGTTCCTCGTTGGGGGCGGCGATGGCGGCAGCAGGGGCAAAGGTGGTGGCGGCAAGCGCGATGGCAAGCGCGCGCTTGCTGATCCTTGTGGTCATTGGCGGCAGTCCCCGTCTTAGGTCTGGGTGGAAACACAGCCCGGTTGGGCCTATGTTGGCGGTTCTAACGATACATTCCCGCGCGGCAAGAGCCTGCGCCCACGCCTGAGGATTGAACCGATGCTGATGCAAACTCACGAAGCCCGCCTTACCGCCCTGCGCGCAGAATTGAAGCGGCGCGGGGTAGATGGGTTCATCATCCCGATCAGCGATGAACATATGAGCGAATATGTCGGCAATTACGCTCAGCGGTTGAACTGGCTGACCGGGTTTGGCGGATCGGCGGGGTTCGCTGCGGTGACGCTCGATCATGCGGCTATCTTCGTCGATGGGCGCTACACCGTGCAGGTGCGCCAGCAGGTTGATGAAAAGCTGTTCGATTACAGAAGCGTGCCCGCCGACACGCTGGCCGGATGGCTGGCCGAGGTGTGCGCTGCCAAAGACGAAGGGGGCGCGAAGGTCGCCTATGATCCGTGGCTGCACACCTGGGGCTGGGTCGATGCGCTGGAACGTCAGGTAAACCCGCGCGGCATCACGCTGGTGCCCGCAACAAACAACCCGATTGACGCAGTGTGGGCGGATCGCCCCACGCCTTCGCCTGCGGCGGCGATGGTGCATGATGACGCGCGCGCCGGGCAATCCTCGGCGGAAAAGCGCGCTCTGGTGGCCGATTGGCTGGCGAAGGAAGGCCATGATGCGGTGGTGATCCCGGCGCTCGATTCGATTGCGTGGCTGCTCAACATTCGCGGGCAAGACGTGGCGCATACGCCCGTCGCGCTGTCCTATGTGATCGCGCATAAGGACGGCAGCGCCGAACTGTTCATCGCGCCAGAGAAAGTCACGCCCGAACTCACCCGCCACCTAGGCAACGCGGTAACGGTGCGCGAACGCGCCGCGTTTGAAGGCGCGCTGACGGGCGAACTGGCGGGCAAAAGCGTCAGCCTCGATCCCGATTTCGCGGTGGTCGGGATCGCGCAGGCGCTGCGAGCCGGGGGCGCGCAGTTCACCTTCAAACGCGATCCGACGATCCTTGCCAAAGCGATCAAGAACGATTGCGAACAACAGGGCCACCGCGATGCACAGGCGCGCGACGGGGCGGCGGTGTCGCGCTTCCTGCGCTGGCTCGAAGGGGAGGCACCAAAGGGCGGGGTGGATGAACTCACCGCCGCCGCCAAGCTCGCCGAGTTTCGGGCGATGGATCCGGGCCTACGCGATCTGTCGTTCGACACCATCTCTGCCGCCGCCGGTCACGCCGCGCTGCCGCATTACAAGGTCGACGCGGACAGCAATATCCCGATCCCGCCGGGTTCGATCTATCTGGTCGATTCAGGGGGGCAATATGCCGATCAGTCCGGCGGCGGCACCACTGACATCACCCGCACGGTGTGGGTCGGCACGCCCGATGGTTTGGGCGAGCCAACCGCCGAAATGCGCGACCGCTTCACCCGTGTCTTGAAAGGCCACATCCAGATTGACCGCGCAGTATTTCCGCAAGGCACCTGCGGCGGGCAGCTCGACGTGCTGGCGCGGCAATATCTGTGGGAAGCGGGCGTTGATTACGGCCACGGCACCGGCCACGGGGTCGGCAGCTTCCTCGGCGTGCACGAAGGCCCGCAGCGGATCGCCAAGCCGGGCGGCGGGCAGGCGGGCACCGGGCAGGAATTGTTCGCCGGGATGATCCTGTCGAACGAACCGGGCTATTACAAATCGGGCGCATTCGGCATCCGGATCGAAAATCTGGTGCTGGTCGAAGAACGCGAAATTGGAGGCGCAGAAGGCCGCTATCTCGGGTTCGAAACGCTGACCTTCGTGCCGCTGGACCGCAAGCTGATCGCGCGAGAACTGCTCACCGCAGACGAAATCGCGTGGGTCGATGCCTATCACGCCAAGGTGCGCGCGCTGATTGCCCCGCAGCTTGCGGGCGAGGATCTGGCGTGGCTGGAGCGTGAGACGGCGGCGCTGTAGCGCTGGTGGTGAGGTGGTATGAACGCCCGTTTCTGCCGGCAAATGACGATAGCGGCACGGCAGGTTTCAGGACAACGCCGCCCTGCTCGCAATGGCTGGACGTGGGTGGAAAACGGGCGTTCGTCGCTTCATTTATAAGGCAGGTTCACGACCCTGCGCTGCTCCGTCACCATGAACTTTCCGACGCCGGAGGCAGACCCCTCGCTGACCGTGGTGACCTCATAGACTACTCCTACGCGGAGCGGTTTCGCCTTTACCGCATACTCATCGTTCTCCCGGAACGGAGGGCCTTTCAGCGGCTCGCCGTAGACAACCGGGAATGGATTTTCACACGAGGTGACGGCGAAGCTCTCATGCCAATACATCCCATTCTCAACCATCCCGAGGCTGTCGCCTTCTTCGGGGTTCGTGGACGGCCCGTCCGCCGCTGAGACCGAGATCGAGTAGATGCAATCGGGTTCGCCCCAGATGTCGGTGTCGGTCGGCACGAATGCGACCTTGCCGTCGATCACTACTGCTCGAACGTCATAGACCGAAGAGCACCCGCTCAGGGCCAAGATTAGGATAAGCGCCGCGGTTGTCCTGTAAAGCATCGGCAGTCTTTATCAGAGGCCAACCGAATGTCCTAAGCGGGGTCGATACCGGAAAGGCCGAAAATGCCAAAAATCTCTTGAAAGCTGCCTTATCGCGAGCGGTCATTCATCGATTGCGCCGAACATCCGATCAGAACAATACCATCGACACCCGCGCATGTTCTGGTATTGTTCCGACATAGGCGAGTCGCAGCGGGCGGCGCGGGGGATGGGAGAACAGATATGATCGGTTACGTTACGGTTGGCACCAATGATTTGCCGCGCGCGGCGGCGTTTTATGACGCCTTGGCCGCGCATTTCGGGGTTGGGCGGATGATGGACACGGAAAGCTTCATCGCCTGGGGCGAATGGGGCGGCGCGCCGGGGATTGCGGCGACGGTGCCGTTCGATGGCCAGCCCGCCACGGTCGGCAACGGGGTGATGGTCGCGCTCGAAGTGAAAACGCCGGAGGATGTCCATGCGGTCTACGATATCGCCATGGCTCACGGCGGCAGCGACGAAGGCGCGCCCGGCCCGCGCGGCGATGATGGCTTTTTTGCAGGCTATTTCCGCGATCCCGATGGCAACAAGCTGAACGCCTTTTGCATGGTTGCTGCGGCCGAAAATTGATGCGCGCGATCAAGGCGGGCTAGACCCTGCCTAGGTCGCTCCAGACCCCGCCTAGACCCCACGTTCCGCGATGTTTCACGTGAAACATCGGGTCTGGGCGGGTGCAGGTTCAGCGCATCAGCCCGCCGATCAGGTTGCGCACAAACCGGCCCACGATTGGCCCAGCCAGATCGGTCGCGATCGATCCGGCGGCTGAGGTAACGCCCGAGGCCACCGGGTTCGACCGGCTTTTCTTGCCGAGTATTTTTGACGCCGCCATCCCCGCCGCGCCGCCCATTGCAACCTTGGCCCCGCGCGACATCGCCTTGCCCCACAGATTGGGGCTTTTACGAGGCTGCCCGCGCACGTCCGCCTCGCCGCGCTCCTCAACTTCAGCCGCAGTGGCGGCGGCATCGGCTGCTTTGGCGGCGATCACTTCTTCGGCGCTTTCGCGGTCGACCAAGGTATCATATTTGCCATCCAGCGGGCTGACGGACTGAATGATCGCGCGCTCTTTCGGCGTCACCGGGCCAAGGCGTGAACGCGGCGGTTTGATCAGGGTGCGCTGGACGATGGTGGGCGCGCCCTTCTCGTCGAGCGTGGAAACCAGCGCCTCACCCACCTTCAACTCGGTGATCGCCGTTTCGACGTCCAGATCGGGGTTGACGCGAAAGGTCTCCGC
This sequence comes from Porphyrobacter sp. MBR-155, assembly GCF_040547625.1. Lineage (NCBI taxonomy): Bacteria > Pseudomonadati > Pseudomonadota > Alphaproteobacteria > Sphingomonadales > Erythrobacteraceae > Porphyrobacter > Porphyrobacter sp. MBR-155. Next base: position 120,133 of record NZ_JBEPQB010000006.1, on the reverse strand, counting down.
CGCCGCCCTGATCGCGCGCTGATCGCGCGGGGTAAAGGCGCGCAAGGCGTGCTGCACCCGGTTGCCCAGCTGGCCCGCGACTTTCTCAGGAATATCAATCGGGTTCTGGGTGACAAAGAACACCCCCACGCCCTTTGACCGGATCAGCCGCACCACCTGTTCGATCTTGTCCATCAACGCCTTGGGCGCATCGTCGAACAACAGGTGCGCTTCATCGAAGAAGAACACCAGCTTGGGCTTTTCCGGGTCGCCAACTTCGGGCAGGCTTTCGAACAATTCGGCCAGCAGCCACAGCAGAAACGTGGCGTAAAGCTTGGGGCTGCGCATCAGCTGATCGGCGGCAAGCACATTGATATAGCCGCGCCCCTGTTCGTCAACTTGCAGGAAATCGTCGATTTCCAGCGCGGGTTCGCCAAAGAAATTGCCCGCCCCCTGCGCCTCGAAACTGAGCAGCTGGCGCTGGATTGCCCCAACCGAAGGCCGCGTGACATTGCCATATTTGCCCGACAATTCCGCGGCGTTCTCGCTCGCCCATTGCAGAACGGCTTGCAGATCCGCGAAGTTGAGCAGCAGCAGACCGTTTTCATCAGCATGGCGGAAAATGATCTGCAGCACGCCTTCCTGCGTCTCGTTCAGATCGAGCAGCCGGGCCAGCAGCAGCGGCCCCATTTCCGAAATCGTGGTGCGGATCGGGTGGCCTTGCTTGCCGAACAGATCCCAGAAAATCACCGGATTATCGGCATAGGAATAATCGCTGATGCCCAATTCCTTGGCCCGCGCCTCAAGGCTGGCGGCGTGTTTGAAGGTGGACGAACCCGGCATCGCGATGCCCGACAGATCGCCCTTCACATCGGCGACAAACACCGGCACCCCGGCGGCGGAAAAGCTTTCCGCGATGCCTTGCAAGGTCACGGTTTTGCCGGTGCCGGTCGCCCCCGCGATCAGCCCGTGGCGGTTCGAGCGGCTCAGCGCGAGCGCTTGGCGCGATCCGTCCCCGCCCAGCCCCAGATAGATGTCGCCTGCCATATCCGTCATTGCCCGTCCCTGAAATTGCCTGTTCGCGGGTGATGTGCAGGGCCGCGCGGCGGCGGTCAAGTTCTCGACTTGGCGGCGAATTGGGCTATGGGTCGCGCCATGGTTAGCCCTGCGCCGTTTGTCCTGCTTGATGATGCCCGCGCCGGAGCGGCTGCGGCGGATGCATTGCTGTACGAAAGCCCGCGCAAGGTGTTTGTCGCCGCCCGTCCCGATCAGGTTGAAATCACGCTCGACGCGGCAGAGGCGGCGCGGCAGGCGGGCGGCGGATCGCTGGCGGGGTATATTGCCTATGAAGCGGGCCTTGCGCTCGAAGGCAGGCTGGCGGGGCTGGCGGCGGCGCGCAGCGGCGCGGCGGGGCCGCTGGTGTGGCTGGGGCTGTTTGACGCACCGACGCCGATTGCCGCGGCTGACGTGCCCGGCTGGCTGGCGGCGCGCTCGCAAGGCACGGGCAGCATCGGCCCGCTGGAACCGCAATTGTCGCCCGGCGGATACACAGCGGCGTTCGCGGCTCTGCGTGAGGCGATCCTGGCGGGCGATATCTATCAGGCAAACCTCACCTACCTGCTCGCCGGTTCCTATCGCGGCGACCCGGCGGGGCTTTATGCCGCGCTGCGCGGGGCGGCGGCGGCGGGTTATGGCGGTTTGATTTTCGATGGCTCGCACTGGCTTTTGAGCTTTTCGCCCGAATTGTTCGTGGCGCTTGCGGGGAATGAGGCCAAGGTCAAGCCGATGAAGGGCACGCGCCCGCGCAGCCCCGATCCGGCGGCAGACCGCGCGCTGGCCCAAGACCTTGCCACGTCGGTCAAGGATCGCGCCGAAAACCTGATGATCGTCGATCTGATGCGCAATGATCTTGCCCGCGTGGCCGAGGCGGGCAGCGTGGTGGTGGATGCGCCGTTTGCGGTAGAAAGTTACCCGACGGTGCACCAGATGGTGTCAACCGTGCGCGCGCGGCTCGCCCCCGGCAAGGGCGCGATGGATCTGGTGCGCGCGCTGTTCCCGTGCGGATCGATCACCGGCGCACCCAAGATCAGGGCGATGGAACTGCTCGGCGAAATCGAGCGCGACGCGCGCGGGGCCTATTGCGGGGCGATTGGCCGGATCGACGATGATGGCAACGCGGCCTTCAATGTCGCGATCCGCACCTTGCGCCTCACCCCGGTCGAGAATGGTCAGGGTAGCGCGGTGCTCGGCATCGGCTCGGCGATTGTGGCGGATAGCGATGCGCTGTCCGAACGGCGCGAATGCGAGGTCAAGGCCGGGTTCGTGCGCCGTGCATCGCCCGATCTTGCCGCACCCGCGTTCGACCTGATCGAGACGATGCGGTTTGCACCCGACAGCGGCATCGCCCTGCTCGAACTGCATCTGGCGCGGATGAAACGCAGCGCGGAAATCCTCGGCTTTGCGTTTGATCGCCATGCGGTGCGCAACCAGATACAGGCGTTGTGCTTTGAACTCGATGCGCCCGCGCGGCTGCGGCTGCTGGTGGCGCGCAGCGGGGCAAGCGCGCTGGAGGCAGCGCCGCTGCCCGCCCCGCTGCCCGCGCCGCTGGATAAGCCGGTCAAGGTCACCGCGTTGCCCCATCCGATTGATCCCGGGGACTGGCGGCTGATGCACAAGACTTCCGATCGCGGGTTTTACGATGATGCGCTGGCAGCGGCGCACAGTATGGGCGCGGCTGAGGCGGTGCTGGTGCGCGATGATGGGCTGGTGACAGAGGGCAGTTTCACCAATCTGTTCGTGGATGGGCCGGACGGCGCGCTGCTGACCCCGCCCGCCGCGCTCGGCCTGCTGCCCGGTGTGCTGCGCGAAAACCTGATCGCAGACGGCCGCGCGCGCGAGGCGCAACTTACTCTTGATGATTTGCAACACGGCTTCTGGCTCGGCAATGGCCTGCGCGGGCTGATGCGGGCCACCTTGATCTAAACCCCGCTCCGCTCGCCCTGAGCTTGTCGGAAGCGAAGCTGACGCGCAGGGTCAACGGCCGTATTTCACTTCTAGCACCACCCTCGAAGACAAAAGCGGTGCTTCGACAAGCTCAGCACGAACGGTTATTGGAAAATCATGCCTGACATCACAATTCTCTACGAAGACGGCGAAGCGCTGGTGATCAACAAGCCTGCGGGCCTGCCGGTTGATCGGCCCAAGCGCGGCGGGGTGTGTCTTGATGACCATCTCGACAATCTGAAAATGGGGTTCCTGCGGCGTCCGGTGGCGGTGCACCGGCTGGATACCGACACGAGCGGCTGCCTGCTGCTCGCCCGCAATCCCAAGGCGCTGGCGCGGTTCAACAAAGCGTTTGAGGATCGGCTGGTCGGCAAGACCTATCTGGCGGTGCTGGCGGGCCATCCGGTGGGGACGCAAGGCACCATCGAACTCGCGCTGACCAAGATCAGCTCGGCCGAAGACGGCTGGCGGATGATCCCGGCGAAAAAGGGCAAGCCTGCGGTTTCGCACTGGGAACTGGTGCAGGAACTGGGGCCGTACAGCCTGATCCGATTCCGCCCCGAAACCGGCCGCACGCATCAGTTGCGCGTCCATGCGCTCCACGGGCTGGGCGCTGCGCTGCTGGGCGATCCGGTCTATGGCGCGGGATCGGTGCCGGGGGCTGCGCGCACCATGCTCCACGCCGAAAGCCTCACCGTCACCCGCCCCGGCAAAACCCCGATTGAGGCGCGCGCACCCTTGCCCGCCGATTTCGCCGCGCTGGGGGCGCAAGATGGATGACGATGCGCCCAAACCAGACGCCGAACCGCTAACAACGCGCGCGCTGCGGCTGGCCGAGGAAAGCTTCCTCGCCGGGTCGGGGCCGGGCGGGCAGAACGCCAACAAGGTCGCGACCGAGGTGGAACTGCGCGTCAATATCTACGCGCTGCGGCTTGCCCCGCCGGTGTTCGCGCGGCTGCGGGCGCTGGCGGGATCGAAGCTCGCGGGCAATGGCGATCTGATCATCACCTCCAAGGCCAACCGCACGCAGGAAGCCAACCGCGCCGACGCCCGCGCCAAGCTGACCGCGCTGCTGGAGGACGCGCAGACCGAACCCAAGCGGCGGGCGAAAACCCGGCTCAACCGGGTGGGCAAGACCGAACGGTTGAAGGGCAAGAAGGTGCGCGGGACAGTGAAGGCCAATCGCGGGCGACCCAGCAGCGCCGATTGGTGATATCAGCGGGGTGCTCCGCACCACCTGACGGATCTGAGCGGATTTCATGTCAAGCGCGCGGTATTCGTCCTCGGTCTCCGAAATTGCATCGATCCGGCCACACAGGTGCCCCTGCCTTTCAGCAGAGGCGGCGAGGCCTTGGAGCTTTGGTAGGCTATCAGCAACGTGGTGGCTGTGTGGATCGACAATATCAAACATCGCCCGCCAACCTGCGCGGCAGCACACGCGTGACGCATCAGAAGTGCACGACACTGCTGGTATTGTGACCGTAGCCCGAAGATTACGATGGCGTTGATGCGGGCGGCGCAGAGGATGGTGACTTCGCCTCTTCGGAAACAGGGATTTGCGTCGAATCATCGACCGGCAATTTCGGCTCAGGAATGCTCACTGCAATCTCGACCCGGCGGTTACGCGCGCGGCCTGCGGGATTATCGCTCCCGTCGGCGAGAGAATTGGGTTCGAGCGGGCGATCCTCTCCCAAGCCGATAACTGTGATACGCGCTTTATCCACGCCGTGTTCGATAAGGTAATCGCGCACGGTTTCAGCACGTTTAATCGACGCGCGCCGATTGTCTTCATCCGATCCGCGGGAGTCGCTGTGACCGCGCAAGGTAATCCTCCCGCCAGCCTGTAATTCCTCGGTTTCGAGTAACTGATCGAGCGTGCTGCGTGCCGAATCGTCAAGGCCATTGGCCTGAAACCCGAAGGTGATCGTTCGTGAAATCGGTGCCAGCGGCGCCTTTTCAGTCGCGGCCATTGACGGGCGTAAAATCGATTTGGCCGACGAAGCGTGCGGCGCGGGTTCCGGTTGCGCGGCAGGATCGTCCGTGGGCTCAGGCGTAGGCGATGATCCGGGATCCTGACGACAGGCGGCAAGGGCAGCAACCAGTGCTAAAGCGGTTGCCCAGTGTTTGCGGCGCGTCATAAAGGCGACTCTCCTGTGACTGGTTTTTCCGGTTTTACGGCCCGGGCACCGCGCGCTTCGGGCGCGCTGGGGGGGGCGTAGGACACCACAATGTCACCGGTATCGGCTGACGGGCGCGATGCATGGGTAAAGAAGTGTAATTGTCCATCGGCACGGAGCAAAAACAACAGCTCGGCCCCTTGCGGAAGCTTGGCGCGAGCGGCTTCGAAATCGAATTGCGCGGTCAGCTTAGTCTTACGGAACTTCCATCCCGCCGCATGACAGGCAAACACGTCGTCAACGCCCAACCCAGCTTCGAACATGGCCTGCCCCCGCAGCGCACCAGGAAGCGCGCGATGATCATCATCATCATCACGCGCCTCACCCAGCTGGTATACCTTATCGCGCCCGAAATCCCGTCCAAATTCCTGACATACCAAGGTGTTATAGGCTTCGTTATCGGATGTCGCAACCAGCACCTGAAACTGCCCCAGATCAAGTCGGTCTTCCGTCGTTTCGGATAGGATCTCACCGTGATAGGTCTGAACTCCGGCCTGTCGCAGCGGCGCAAGCTTGTGCCAGCGAGTATCGGCGACGGTCACCGGGATATCCAGCTTGCGCACCTCCTTGGCCAAGGCAGAACTCCATTCATTTGCGCCAACAATCAATAAGCCCTTGCCCGAAACGCTGTTCACCTTCAGCCTGCGCGCCAGCGGCTTGATCGTGAAGCCATGCGCCAGGATCGTCACGATCACGACCGCGAACGACAGCGTGACCAGAATCCCACCATCGCCATAGCCCAGCGCATCAAGCCTGAGCGCAAACAGGCCCGAAATCGCCACAGCAACAATCCCCCGCGGGGCGATCCACGCGATCAGCAAACGCTCATTCCACGGCACGCGGGAAAAGGCCATGCTGGTCAGCACCGCAGCCGGACGCACGATGAATAGCAAAACCGCGATAAATGCCAAAAAGCGCCATTCGAACTGGCGCAAAACCTCAAGATTGAGCGACGCAGACAGCAGCACGAACACGCCCGACAATAGCAGAACCGTAATGTTTTCCTTGAACAGCTGAATTTCGCGCAAGCTTTGGAAGCGCATATTGGCCAGCGCCATTCCCATGACCGTGACCGCCAAAAGACCGGTTTCCTGCTGGATCGCATTTGATGCCACAAATGTGCCGATCACTGCCACCAGCAGCACAGGCGCCTTCAAGTATTCTGGCACATGGCCGCGCGGGAACGTCCATGCGATGGCGCGCGCAGCGATATAACCAATCAGGCCGGCAACCACAGCCGCGCCCAGCATCGCCACTATGGTCCCCAGTAGCGAGGGATCCTGTTCGGCCCGCCGCAAATATTCATATGTCAACACCGCGCACAGTGCGCCAAACGGATCGTTGACGATACCTTCCCATTTCAGAATTGCACGCGGCCGCGGCGCGATATTGCTTTGCCGCAGCAACGGTGTGACCACCGTTGGCCCTGTGACTACGAGGATGCCTGCAAACAGGATCGCCACCGGCCAGACAAGCCCGGCAATATAATAACAGGCCACCGCGCCCAGCGTCCAAGCCACCGGAATGCCGATCACAGCCAGCCGAGTCACCGCGCCTTCGGTTTTGCGCAATTCTCGAAAATTGAGGCTTAGCCCGCCTTCAAACAGGATCAGAGCCACTGCTATCGATATCATCGGTTCCAGCAGTTCGCCAAATGTCTCTTCAGGATGAATCAGGCGCAGCACGGGTCCGGCGATAACCCCCGCCGCCAGCATCAGCGCAATAGCGGGCCAGCCGGTGCGCCAGGCAACCCATTGCGACCCCACCCCAAGCAACCCGATAAGCGCAATGATTAAAGCATTATACTCCATCATGTTTGTCTACGGGGCGGTTCAAAGTCGGTAAACCATTATATGGGTCACTTATGCCAGCGCGCTGAGATGCTGAGCGCCCGCTTCGAAAGTTCATCAAGCATAGCAATATCTTGCGTTACGGTATGCGCGTAGGCGGATTGAGGCGATGTGCACCCATGCGGTTGAGCTTCCGATGGATTTCTCCCAGTCTTCAGCCAATCGCCTGCACCGGCCCAGCCATGCAAAGGTTCGCTCAACCAGCCAGCGGCGTGGCATACCTATTGCAACCCTATTGCAACATGTGCATCGGTTCATACCGCAACGCTGAAGGCTATCGTGGGCCCCGTCGCTGACTGCACCTTCATCGTGGACATATTTTCCTCACGGTAAAACGGCCATGGCGGTGGGGCTGAACTGAGTCACTATCGGGGTAAGCTCCCGCCTTGACTTTTCCCCCTGATTCGCCCAATGGCCCGCCCGTGTGGCGGTGTGCCGGGCTTTCCGGGCGCGCCGCTATTTTATTTTTCAAGCCCGTGCGCATCTTCGCGGGCCGACCCATTTGACAGGAACCCGCCATGGCGAAGCCCACCACCGTCAAGATCCGCCTCGTCTCATCCGAGGGCACCGGTTTCTTTTACGTGACCAAAAAGAACCCGCGCAACATCACCGAAAAGATGAGCTTCCGCAAATATGATCCGGTGGCGCGCAAGCACGTTGAGTTCAAGGAAGCCAAGATCAAGTAAGATCTGGCTGTGCCCGCCGCATAATGGCGGGCGCGATAATTCATCGACAGTTCAACCGGGCGGCCTTAGGCGGCTTGGCATGACACAGCTTCAAACATCCGCGCGCGCGCTCATCCTTGGTCTTGGGGCCGGGGCTTTGGCGCTTGGTCTTGCCCCGGCTGGCACCACCGCAATCACCCCGCCGCTCGCCGCGCAATCTGCCACCGATGCCTCCGCCGATCTCGACCGGGTGGTGGGTGCCTTGCGCGAAATCAGCACGATGCGCGCCGATTTCACCCAGACTGATCGGCTTGGCAACACCATGCGCGGGGTGATGACGATGAAGCGCCCCGGCAAAATCCGCTTCGATTACGGCAAGGACGCCGATTTTCTCGTCATTTCGAACGGCAGGTCGCTCTATGTCGTCGATTACGAAGTGAACCAGGTGGAACGCTGGCCGATCAAGAATTCACCGCTCGGCGCATTGTTCGACCCCGAACGCGATGTGAAGCGGTTCGGCAAGCTGGTCCCGACCGGCAACCCTGACGTGTTCAGCGTTGAAGTGCGCGATCCCAAAAAGCCCGAATTCGGGATGATCAACATGATCTTCGTGCGCAATCCGGCCGCGCCGGGGGGACTGCAACTGACCCATTGGGTGGCATTGGACGCGCAGAATCACCGCACGCGGGTGCAGCTATCCAACCAGCGTTACGGCATCGCGGTGGCAGACAGCGCCTTCACCTTCCGCGATCCGCGCCGTTCAGCTCGTCGCCCCGGATAGGCAGCACGTCGACGAACAGTTGTATGGAAACGACCAAAACGGGGCTGTGTTCATGTCAGTGAAAGGCGCCAACGGTTAATTGTTGTCAACAAGGCGGTTCGAAGGTGGGTTTCCCCCCTGTTGCCCTCCCTTCCGCAAAGACCGCTTTGTACAAGCGTGACGAACGCTCAATGGAACCCTCGACCCAACGCCCCCGGGTCGGGGGTTTTGTTTGCGGGTTACTCCCAACCCAGCGCCTTGCGCATGATTGTGTAGATCACGTTCTGTTCAATCACCCCGCGCGCGCGCTGTGCTCCCGGCCCGGTGGCAAACAGCGCGACATCCTCGCCCGCGTGGGTTTCCGCGCCGGTGGGCACGGTCGCCTGCTGTCTTGCCGCGACCCCGGTTTCAGGTACCGTCCGCTCGCCGCGCAGCGCGCCGGGGCCGTTGGCATAACCGAGCGTGGTATAGGGCTTGCCATCCGCAGCCAGCACCGGCGATAGCCCGTCACCGCCATCCTCACCGCGCCCCTTGGGTGCCACCACCAGCCCGAGAATGTCATTCCCGCGCCGTGGATAGCCTGCGATGGTGAACACGTGGCTGTGATCGGCGGTGACCAGAATCAGCGTTTCGGCCGGATCGGTGTGATCCACCGCCCACTGCACCGCGCGGGCAAACTCCACCGCTTCTTCGAGCGCATAGCCCGCCTGTCCGCCGTGATGCGCGTGATCGATCCGCCCGCCTTCGACCATCAGGTAGAACCCGTCAGGATCGGCCTGCAATCGCGCGATTGCCTGCGCGGTCATGTCGGTCAGGGTCGGTTCGGGCGAATCGGGCTTGCGATCGACCATGAAGGTCAGATGGCTGGGGTTGAAAATGCCGAGCACCGGCTTGTCCATCGGCGCGGCGACGAGGCTGGCGGCGTCTTTCACCACCACCCCGCCGCTGCGCGCCGCCCATGCGCCGGGCAGATCAGCCGCTGCATCGGCGCGCATTCCGCCCTTGTCCTTGCCGTAAAACACCGCCGTCCCGCCGCCGAGCGCCACGTCGAAATCAGCCTCTGCCAGTTGCAGCGCGATGTCCTTGCACCCCTGCCCCTGCTGATCGTCGGGGATTGCGGCGTCCGCCTCCCAGTCGCGGTCGGCGCTGCGCGAATAGACGCTGGCCGGAGTGGCGTGGGTGAGCCGGGTGGTGGTGACGATGCCCAGCGCCAGCCCGCGCCGCTTCACTTCTTCGCCCAGCAACGGCAGCGGGTGCGCCAGCGCATCCTTGCACACGCCCTTTTCCGCGTCCGGCCCGATGCCGAGCACCCCGATGCGGGTTTTGACGCCCGAATGCATCGCGGTGGCCGTACCCGCGCTATCGGGCACCTGCGCATTGGTGTTGTAGGTCTTGACCAGCGCCACATGATCGAACTTTTCAAAGCTCAGCTGGTTTTCCTCACCCGTTTCCCCGCGCTTTTGCGCTTCGTAGATGCGCGCGGCGGTGATGGTGGAAATGCCCATGCCGTCGCCGATAAACAGGATGACGTTTTTGGCGCGCGGCTCGGCGGGGGCCTCCTCGGCAAAGGCGGGGACGGTCGCGGTGGTGAGCAACAGGGCGGCAAGGATGGTGCGGGTCATAGAGGGCTCCGTTGAAGTTGCTGCGGCCTATCGCGCCTTCGTGCGACAATAAAGTGAAAGCTGGAATGTTGGATGATTGCCGCTTAAGTCCGCCCCCATGATCTCTGTCGCCACCTGGAACATCAATTCGGCCCGCCTGCGCGTCGGACTGATCGAAAAACTGCTCACCGAAGCCGCGCCCGACATCCTGTGCCTGCAGGAAATCAAGTGCGAGAGCCACCTGTTCCCTGCAGAAGCACTGGCGAACCTCGGCTACACCCATCAGGCGGTAAGCGGGCAGAAAGGCTATCACGGCGTAGCCACGGTCAGCCGCGTGCCGATCCGCGAAGTCACCCGCCACGATTGGCAGGCCAATGGCGAAGCGCGCCACATCGGGGTGGAAGTGCTGGGCAAGGATCTGTGGGTCGAAAACGTCTATGTGCCCGCAGGCGGCGACGTGGCCGACCGTGAGGTAAACCCAAAATTCGCGCAAAAGCTCGATTTTCTCGGGCGCATGACCGGCTGGGCAGACACGCTTGACCGCCCCACGCTGATCGTCGGCGATTTCAACATAGCCCCGCTGGAAAGCGACGTGTGGAGCCACAAGCAATTGCTCAAGGTCGTCAGCCATACGGCCGTAGAGGTGGAGACGCTGGGGCGGTTTCAGGACGCCCACGGCTGGATCGATCTGGGGCGCGAACACGTGCCCGCCCCGGCGCGCTATTACAGCTGGTGGAGCTATCGCAATCCCGGTTGGCAGGAGAACGACAAGGGGCGCAGGCTCGATCATATGTGGGCCTCGCCCACCCTTGCCCGGCAGGCGAGCGCGCACCGGGTGCTGGAGGATGCGCGCGGGTGGGAAAAGCCATCCGACCACGTGCCGCTGATCACGGAGTTTGACCTCTGAGCGAGCCGCCCTCCCCAGCCCGCCGCGCAGCGCAGGCGGTTGACGCATTGCGCCACGGCTGGCCGCTGGCGTTTGCGGGCGGGCCGACCTTGCTGCCGGTCGAAACCGCCATCGCCAGCGCGGCGAGCGCGCCGCAAATGCTGATTTCGGCGGCGCGCGCGGCGACGCTCAAACTCGCTAATCAGCGCGATGCCGCTGCCCCGCACGCCCCGGTGCTGATTGCGGGCGGAGAACGGTTCGACTTGCGCGATGCCCTGCCGATTGCCGATCCCGCGCTTGATCTGGGCAATCCGTTGAAAGGCCCGTTCAAGGCGCTGACCCTGACGTGGGAGGAAAGCGCGCGCGCCGCGCTCGAACTGGCGCGGATCGCCGGAATCCTGCCCGCCTTTCTGGTCGATCCGGCGGACGCGGGAGAGGCGGTTGCGGTCGCCCCGTCTGACCTTGCCGCCTATGCGAACGCCGGCGCGCTGCGGATCATCACCCGCGCGCGTCTGCCGGTCAGCGCCAGCGAGGATGCCGAAATCGTCGCCTTCCGATCCACCGCCGATTTGCGCGAACACGTCGCGCTGATCATCGGCAGGCAGACCGGCGACCGCCAGCCGCTGGTGCGGCTCCATTCCGAATGCCTGACCGGCGACATCCTCGGCAGCCTCAAATGCGATTGCGGCCCGCAACTGGACGGCGCGCTGCACGCAATGGCGCATGAGGCGAAGGATGCAGGCGGCTGGGGCGTGCTGCTCTATCTGCGGCAGGAAGGGCGCGGGATTGGGCTGATCAACAAACTGCGCGCCTATCGCTTGCAGGATCAGGGGTTCGATACGGTGGAGGCCAACCAACGGCTCGGCCTGCCCGATGAAGCGCGCGATTTCCCGGTAGCGGCACGGATGCTCGAACTGCTGGGGGCGACGACGATCCGCCTGCTGACCAACAACCCGGCCAAGGTGACATCGCTGGAAGCCGCCGGGATCACGGTGAGCGAACGGGTGGCGCATCAGCTCCCCGAAAACCCGCACAACGCCCGCTATCTGGCGACCAAGCGCGACCGGTCCGGGCATTTGCTGATCTAGTCCACCCCGAAATCCGCGTCGAGCGAGTCCTGCCACGCCTGCATCGCCGCATCATGTTCGGGCGTGCCGGGGATGCGATCGGGGCGCTGGGGGATGGCGGCGGCTGGGTCGATCCAGACTGTCTTCGCTCCCGTCGGCGTGGCGAGCCGGGCGATGGCGGCGAACTGCGGCTCAGGCGCGGCGATCCAAAAGGTCGAATTGACCGCTGCCCCGGGTTTCACGCGCGCCGCCGCCTTGGCGAAGGCGGCCACCAGCCCATCCGGATCGCAGGGCGCGGCGAAGGCGGCGTCGGTGGGGAAGTCCAGAACTTCTGTCACTTCATCGCGCAGCCACTTCACGGATTCGCGGTAGCGGGGATGGTCGCGCGGGAACAACACCGTGGTCGAAGTCGAAAGTTCGAACGGCGGCTCGGTACTGAGCCGCCCGTGCGCCTCGCGCAGGTATTCATGCCAATCCTGCTCCTCACAACCCTGCGGCGGCGTGAGCGGGGCCTTGCGCTCGGCGAGCCACTTCGCCTCCGCCGCGATCATCGCCGCCCTGACTGCCGCAGTGGCGGCCAGCGCAGACTCCCACTGCGCCGCCGGGGGCAAGGTCACCGCCCCGTCAGCCAGCGCGATGGTGAAGGGGACGGTCTCCACATCCTCCCCCAGCCCGCCGCCATGCGGGACCACCACGGGGATGACGACGCTGGCACCATCGGCTGAAAAGCCCTCACCCTTGCTCCAGTAGACCGAGCTGACCGAGCGCGGCAGGGCGATCATGTAATCTTCCGGCACCAGATCAGTCAGGCTGAGCGAGCGCACCAGCGCGCCCTCCGGCCCGTAGATTACGACCACATGCTCGCCGTGGCCTATGCTGTGCCAGTTATCGAAGGTGACGACATGGCGACCATTATCGGCCACCAGCACGGTGACCGGCGCCACCGGGTTGGCGAGCGGCCCGGCCCACACCGGCTGCCACTTGTCCCGCGCATCGCGCTTTTCAAGCAAGCCGAGCGGCGCGGGGCGCTCCACCGGCATCCCGCTTTTCTCCGCCGCCACTTCCCCGCGGAAATAGTCGAGCTGGCTGCCAATATGGGCGGGGGTGACGGTGAAGCGGAACTGGCCGTTGGCGGAGAGCGTCGTCTCGGTCTCGGGCATTGCCCAGCTATCCGCGCGTGCCTGTACGCCTAGCAGCAATGCGACCGCCGCTAGACACAGCGCGGCTAACGACAAGCGGTTGATCGAGCGGGCTTTCGTCATGGGTGAAGCATACGCCACCCCAACGGAGGTGCAAGCGTTAACGCTGTTCGTATGGCTTCAGCCCGGCGGCCAGCTTGTTGCCCTGCATCACGATCCGCGAACCCGTCCAGTCGGCGAAGAATACGCTTTGGCGCTGCAGGCCGGGGACGAAACGCGCTTCGTTGTTCACGACCTCCAGCCCGTCGGACGAATGCAGCAGGTCTTCCGCGCCGAGAGCGATGAAGGCCGAATAATTCTCCTTATCGCGCCCCTGCACGAACCAGTTGTCGGCGATCCGGCCCGCGCTGCCCGCGGGCAGATCGATCATGTAATTGGTGGCGCGCCCGTTTGCGTCGTCAAAGCTGTTGCCTTCGATCACCACCTCGGCAGCGCGCGCCTTGAGATAATGCCCGCCGGTGCCGCGTTCGAACCGCGATTCGCGCACCGTCAGCGATCCGTAATTGCCGATATACAGCGAATGCGCGCAGCCTGCGGAGTTCTCGCAGGTGCCCAGCCCGCTGAAGGTTGACCGGGTGATATAGATGCGCCCCTGCGGATCATCGCCTGTCAAAATGCCCTGCTGGCTGTTTTCAAACCGGGCATAGGCGACATTGAGCGCGCCCTGTTCCAGCCGGATGCCCGCGCCATTGCCATCGGCCACCGCCAGATTGCTGAAGGTGATCCCGCGCACTTCGGCCCCGGTGCCGCGCAGCACCAGCGCGGCCTTGCCCTCGCAGGATCGGCCCGCAAAAGTCACGCTTCCCGGTTCAACCGCGACATAGGTGATGACGCCTTGTTCCTGAACAGCGCACTGGCGATAGGTGCCGGGCGCAATGCTGATCGTGGCGCGGGTGTTGCCGATGGCGTTGACCGCGTCCTGCAAGGTGGCGAAACTCTGCCCGCTTTCGACCACGGTAAAGGCACCGGGAACAGGCTGGGCGACCAGCATCGCGGTGGGCAGCGCGGCAACCCCGGTAAGGGCCAGCAAGGCAAAGGAGCGGGCGTAGTTCATGCCTGCAATCCTACCCGCCAATGGTTAAAGCACCATTTGCCACTTGGCGTTGCCCCCCCGGCTTGGCTACACCCCTGATCAAGGCTGCGGGCACCGGCCCGCGCGTAACCCTATCTGAGGAGAGACACTGATGAAAACCTTTGCCCCACTGGCCGCCCTTGGCGGTGCCGCGCTGTTGCTGAGTGCCTGTGGCAGCGCCGATGATGCCTCGACCGAAGCCAGCGCCGACACGGTGGAAATGCCCGCTGACGAAGCGTTGAGCGCAGTGACCGATGAGGCCGTGGCCGATCCTGACGCCACCGCGACCGATGCGCCTGCCACTGACGCCGAAGTTGAGGCCGGGGCGGAACAAGCCGCTGATGCCGCTGCCAATGTTGCGGCAGAAGCTGCTGCTGCGGCCGAAGCGGCCAGCGAGTAAGACTAATGGCACCGCGCCTGCTGATCGCGCTCGGCCTCGCGCTTGCCCTTGCTGCCTGCGGCGGCGACCGGGCGAGCGCGCCGGGCGGAGTCAGCGAAGGCGAGGCCAGGGCGCTCGACAAGGCAGCGGCGATGCTCGATCAACGCCGCCTGCCGCCCGAGGCCATCCCAGCCGAACCGGCCCCTGCCGAAATCGCAGGCGACAATGCCAGTCAGCAATGATCCGGCGCCTGTCGTGAAACGCGAGAGCGCCGCCGCCCAAGGACAATGAACACCATGAATGTCTCTGCCACAATTCCCGCACCGTTTAATCCCGGTATGGATGAGGACGTGTTCGAACAATTTGCCGAGCAGCTCACCCGCTATGTCCGTGAACGGCTGATCCCGGCCGAAGCGCAGGTGATCGCCGAAGATCGCGTGCCCGAAGATATCCTGAACGAGATGCGCGAGATGGGGTTGTTCGGTCTGTCAGTGCCGGAAGAATATGGCGGCGCGGGGCTGAACACGGCGCAATATGCCCGCGTGGTGAACATCATGGCCTATGCCGCGCCCGCCTATCGGTCGATTTTCTCGATCAATGTCGGGATGTTTGCCAGCGCGCTGAAAAACGGTGCGACCGCAGCGCAGAAGGCCGAATGGTATCCGCAGATCGCCGCGGGCAAGATCGCCTGTTTCGGCCTGACCGAGCCGGGTTCGGGCAGCGATAGCGCCGGATTGCAGACCACCGCCGTGCCCGACGCGCAAGGCAATGGCTGGATCCTCAACGGCACCAAGCGTTACATCACCAACGCCCCCCACGCCGATGTCGCGCTGATCATGGCGCGCACCAACAAGGAAGCCCTGCCCAAAAACGCGCACGTTTCCGCCTTTCTGGTGCCGATGAACGCGCCGGGCGTTTCGACCGGGTCGCCCGACAGGAAGATGGGCCAGAGCGGATCGCACATTTCCGACATCATGCTCGATGATGTGCGCGTGCCGGGCGATGCACTGCTCGGCGGGGAAACCGGCAAGGGCTTTGTCTTCGCGATGAAGAGCCTTGATAATGGACGCATTTCGGTCGGCGCGGCGGCGACCGGCTATGCCCGCCGCGCGCTCGATTCGGCGCTGCGTTATGCCAATGAACGCAAAGCATTTGGCGAACCGATCGCCAATTTCCAGCTGATCCAGCAGATGCTGGCCGACAGCGAGATCGAGATTTACGCTGCCGAAGCGATGATGGCGGATGTCACCGCGCGGGCCGACCGGGGCGAAAGCATTCTGGTCAAGGCCGCCGCGTTCAAGGTGTTTGCCTCGGAAATGTGCGGCCGGGTGGTTGACCGGGTGGTGCAGATTTACGGCGGCGCGGGATACCTCGCCGAATATGACGCCGAACGCTTCTTCCGCGATGCCCGCATTTACCGCATCTACGAAGGCACCACGCAGATCCTGCAACTCCAGATCGCCAAGCACATGCTGCGCGAATGGAGGGATTCTTGATCCTCCCCGAAACGGGGAGGTGGCAGACGCCGAAGGCGGCTGACGGAGGGGACTCTCCGATAGCGGGGCCCGGGCGGCGAATCCCCTCCACCATCCTGCGGATGGTCCCCCTCCCCGAAACGGGGAGGAACTGATGTATAACCTCCTCTCCGACCTTTCGATCATCGAAGTTTCCAGCTTCGTCGCCTCGCCCACGGCGGGGCTATACTGCGCGCAGATGGGCGCGGAGGTGATCCGGGTTGATCACACGGCGGGCGGGCTGGATTACAACCGCTATTTGCTGACGGCAGAGGGGCGCTCGCTCAGCTGGGAAAACCTCAACCGCGCCAAGAAATCGGTCGCGCTCGATCTGCAATCGGGCGCGGGGCGCGAATTGTGCGTGGAGCTGGCGGCGACCACGGGCCAGCTGATCACCAACCTGCCCGAACAAAGCTTTCTTGCCCACGCGGCACTACAGGCGCGCCGCGCCGATATGATCTCGCTGCGGATCATGGGCTGGCACGATGGGCGTCAGGCGATGGATTTCACCGTCAACGCCGCTTCGGGTTATCCGCTGATGTGCGGGCCGGAAGATTGGGACGCGCAAACCGCGCCGCCGGTCAATCAGGTGCTGCCCGCGTGGGATTTCATCACCGGGGCATACTGCGCCTTCGCCATGCTCGCCGCGCTGCACCACCGGGGCCGCACGGGTGAGGGCAACGAGGTGCGCGTGCCGCTGGGCGATGTGGCGATTGGCACGCTCGCCAATTCGGGTGCGATGGCGGAAATGCTCTATCGCGGCGCGGACCGCGAACGGTTGGGCAATGCGATCTGGGGTGCGTTCGGACGCGATTTCCGCAGCCGCGACGGGGTGCGCTTCATGGTCGCCGCTTTGACGCCCAAGCAGTGGCGCGGGCTGGTCACGGCATTCGGATTGCAGCAGGGTATCGCCGCGCTGGAGGCGGAACTGGGCGTGCGCTTTGCCGACGGGGATACGCCCCGGTTCCAGCACCGCGCCGCGCTGTTCGCGCTGTTCCAGCAGGCGGCGGACGGTTTTGATTACGCCGCGCTGGCTGCGCGCATGGCGGCCGAGGGCTGCACCTTCGAACGCTATCGCACCGCTTACGAAGCCGCCAATGATCCGGCGCTGGTGGCAGACAACCCGCTGTTCGGCTCCGCGCCCGCCAACCCCAGCGGCTTCGACTATCCCGCCACCCGCAGCTTTGCCAACCTGCCGGGGCGCGACGCGGGCGACCCTGCCCCTGCGCCTTTTCTGGGTGAGCATACCGAAGAGGTGCTGGCCGAGCGGCTGGGGCTATCGCCCGGCGCTATTGCCAAGCTGGTCGATGCCGGGACGGTGGCATTGAGTGACAAAACCACAATTTAGGACAGACCATGACCAGAAGAGCCGCCATCTGCACCCCGCTGCGCACCCCCGTGGGCAAGTTCCTCGGCGGGCTATCCAGCCTTAACGCGGGCCAATTGGGCGCGGTAATCCTGAAAGCGTTGATGGAACGCAGCGGGATCGATCCGGCGCGGGTCGATGACGTGGTGTTTTCGCAAGGCTACGGCAATGGCGAAGCGCCGGCGATTGGCCACTGGGCATGGCTGGCGGCGGGACTGCCGATCGAAGTGCCGGGATTCCAGCTTGATCGCCGCTGCGGATCGGGCGTGCAGGCGGTGGCGACGGCAGCGATGATGGTCGAGACCGGGATGGCCGATGTGGTGGTTGCGGGCGGCGTCGAATCGATGTCGAACGTCGAACATTACACGCTCGCCGCGCGCGGCGGTTCGCGGATGGGCGACATCACGCTGCATGATCGCCTCAGCCGGGGGCGGGTGATGAGCCAGCCGATCGAACGCTTCGGCGTGATTACCGGGATGATCGAAACCGCCGAAAACCTCGCCAAGGATTACGGCATTTCGCGCGAGGCCGCCGATGCCTTCGCGGTGCGCAGCCACCAGAACGCCGCCAAGGCGTGGGCCGACGGCAAGTTTGCCGAACAATTGGTGCCGGTCGCAATTCCCCAACGGAAGGGTGATCCGGTAATCTTCGATCACGACGAAGGGTACCGCGCCGATGCCAGCATGGAAACGCTCGGCAAGCTTTCGGCGCTTGATATCAAACGCGACCCCGCCGCCATCGTCACCGCCGGCAATGCCAGCCAGCAGAACGACGCAGCGTCTGCCTGTCTGGTGGTGGCCGAAGACAAGCTTGAGGAGCTCGGCCTCACCCCGATGCTGTGGTTCGGCGGCTGGGCAGCGGCGGGGTGTGATCCGTCGCGCATGGGGATCGGCCCGGTGCCTGCGGTGGAGCGCCTGTTCGCGAGGGCCGGGTATTCGTGGGACGATATCGGGCTGGTCGAACTCAACGAAGCCTTCGCCCCGCAGGTGCTCGCCGTGCTGAAAGGCTGGGGCTGGAGCGAGGACGATTCGCGCCGCGACATCCTCAACGTCAACGGATCGGGCATCAGCCTTGGCCATCCCATCGGCGCGACCGGGGGGCGCATCCTTGCCGACATGGCGCACGAAATGCATCGGCGCGGGGCGCGCTATGGGCTGGAAACAATGTGCATCGGCGGCGGTCAGGGGATCGCGGCGGTGTTTGAGCGTGCAGCATGAGTTTCGACGCGTGGATCGGGCGGGAGGTTCGCGCCAGCGACCGGCTGGATGAAAGCTTGGCGGCGCGCTGGCTTGCGACCTTTGACCTGCCGCGCCCCCGCCCGGCGATCATGCCTCTGGGCATCCACTTTGCGCTGTGCACCCCGGACGCGCCGACCGCCAATCTGGGCGAGGATGGCCACCCGGCGCGCGATAATAGCGCGGACAGTTTCCTGCCGCCCTTCCCCATGCCGCGCCGGATGTGGGCCTCCTCGAAGATGCAATTCGTCGCGCCCATCGCCATCGGGTCAGTGATTGAGCGGGTCAGCTGCGTCGCATCGGTGAGCGAAAAGCCGGGCGGATCGGGCCGCCTCGCCTTCGTCGATGTCGAGCATACCACGCGCGCGAACGGCACGATCGCGGTGATCGAAACGCAGACGCTGGTCTATCGTGATGCCGCAAGCGCCGATGCGCCGCTATCGCCGCCCGCTCTGGGCGAGGCGCAATTCGATCCCGCCGGGTGGGACGCGCACCGCAGCCTGACGCCGGACGCACGCCTGCTGTTCCGCTATTCCGCGCTGACCTTCAACACCCACCGCATCCATTACGACGCGCCCTATGCGCAAACCGTCGAGCGCTATCGCGGGCTGGTGGTGCACGGGCCGTTGATCGCGAGCCTGCTGCTGCAACTGGCGGCGCAGGAACTGGGTGAGAACCGCTTGCACACGTTCCAGTTTCGCGGGCTGTCCCCCGCGATGGCAGGCGAGCCGCTGCATCTGGTGCTGCGCAAAAACGACGCGGGCTATGATCTCGCCGCCTTTGCCGATGACGGGCGGCAGGTGACGGGGGCGAGCGCGGCGCTTTAACCCACCGGATAATCCGCAATCGGTTTGAGCACGCCGTATTTCTCCGTGGCAGGCTTGCGCCCCAGTTCAGGAAAATCGATCGCGGGCGGCTCCTCATGCGTATCCGGCACCCGTTCGAGCAAATCGCGGATCAGCGTCAGCCGTCCGCGCCGCTGATCGTTGAAATCAACGATCCGCCACGGCGCGTGTTTGGTGTGGGTCGCCGCCAGCATCGCCTCTCGCGCTGCGGTGTAGGTATCATATTTCTCGCGCGCGGCGAGATCGATCGGGGACAGTTTCCAGCGTTTGAGCGGGTCATCCAGCCGTTCGCGCAGGCGTTCCTCCTGCTGTTCCTGATCGGTCGCCAGCCAGTATTTGAACAGCAGGATGCCGTCATCGGTCAGCAGTTTTTCAAACACCGGAACCGCGTCCAGAAACGCATCGACCTGCGCATCGCTGGCGTAACCCATCACCTTTTCCACGCCCGCGCGGTTATACCAACTGCGGTCGAACAGCACGATTTCGCCCGCGTGCGGCAGGTGCGCGACATAGCGCTGAAAATACCACTGGCTCGCCTCGTCCTCGCTCGGTTTGGATAGCGCCACGGTGCGGCACTGGCGCGGGTTCAGCTTATCACGCACCGCGGTAATCGCGCCGCCCTTGCCCGCCGTGTCGCGCCCTTCGAACAATATCACGATCCGCGCGCCGCAACATTTGGCCCAGCGCGCCATGCTCACCAGTTCATGGGTCAGCGGTTCGAGCGCCGCTTCATAATCCTTGCGCTTCATCCCCATGCTCGCCTCCTCAATTGTCCTTGCGGCACTGGCGTGGTAGTATCATATGAAACAATATGGCCACGCTCACCGATCTTGCCCCTGATTACACCGTCTTGCCCGAAATGGCGGGCGATGTCTTTACCGCGCCGCTGGCGAAGCCCAAGCATGTCGGCGCGGATTGGCTGGAGCCTGCGCAAACCGCCTACACCGCCGAAGATAACGCCGTGTGGGACGATCTGTTCGCGCGCCAGATGGAGGTGCTGCCCGGTCGCGCCTGCGCGGCGTTCCTGCACGGACTTGAAAGGCTCGACCTGGGGCGCGGGGGCGTGCCCGAATTCGGCCGTCTGTCCGAAGAACTCGGCGCGCTCACCGGGTGGAGCGTGGTTCCCGTGCCGATGCTGATCCCCGATCACGTGTTCTTCTGGCACCTTGCCAACCGCCGCTTTCCCGCTGGCAATTTCATCCGCACGCGCGACACGTTCGACTATATTCAGGAACCCGACGTGTTCCACGATGTGTTTGGCCATGTGCCGATGCTGACCGACCCCACCTATGCCGATTATATGCAGGAATATGGCCGCGCCGGGTGGAAGGCGATGCGTTACAACCGGCTGAAAGCACTGGGCGCGCTGTATTGGTACACGGTTGAATTTGGCCTGATTGCCGAAGCAGGCGGCGTGCGCGCTTACGGCGCGGGCATATTGTCCGGGCCGACCGAGGCGCGCTTTGCGGTCGAGGCGCAAAGCCCCAACCGCATCATGCTGAATGTCGACCGGGTGATGCGCACCGATTACGTGATCAGCGATCTGCAACCGACCTATTTCGTGATCGAGAGTTTCGACGACCTCTACCGCCAGACGGTGGAGCGCGATTTTGACCGGCTGTATCGCAATCTTTCCGCCGGGTTCACCTATGCCAATTCGGCGGTGATCGATGTCGATAATGTGCTGCACCGGGGAACGCAGGAATACCACCTGCGCGGCGGGCGCGGCAGCGCGGCGGTGCCGGTTTAGCGCACGGTCCAGCCATTCTAGAATCAGGCCCAATCCCCCAGCAGCGGGGTGAACTCGTCAACCCGGATCAGCTGCCAGACCCCGCCGGTAAGGTAGGGATCGCCCGCGAGCACCGCCCGCGCGGCGGCTTCGTCCTGGGCTTTGACGATCAGCAGCGTGCCGATGATCAACCCGTCGGCGCGTTTCAGGGGGCCGACGATCACGAAATGATCGGCGTTGGCGTGGATGAAATCGAGATGCGCCGGGCGGTGGATCGCGCGCAGGCGGCCACCATCTTCGCCATCGCGGCAATGAAAGCAGAACATTCGCATTGGCGTGACCCCCTGTGATGAAGCGCAGGCTAACCGGGCGATGCCACGCGATCAAGCAGCGCGCCGGGAGTTCTGCCTGCAAACACTAGCCTTGAAGCGCCGCCGCCATGCGTCCAAGGCGCGGATTTGTGACCCGACTCGTTTCAGGTGATATCATTTATGGCTAACCGTACAGCTACCGCCCCTGCTTTTGCCCCGATCGACCGCACCGCGCTGCGCCGCGCCTATCGGTTGGAAGAGGAGGCCTGCATTGCCGAGCGGCTGGATCAGGCCGCCCCGGCGGCGCAGGTGCATGGCGGCGCGGCCGCGCTCGCGATCGATCTGATCGAAGGCGCGCGCGCCCACAAGGCCAGCGGGATCGACGCATTCCTCCAGCAATACGGGCTCGACACCGATGAAGGCATCGCGCTGATGTGCCTTGCCGAAGCGCTGCTGCGCGTGCCCGATGCCGCCACCGCCGATGCGCTGATCCGCGACAAGATCGGGCAGATCGAATGGGGCGACCATCTCGGCGAAAGTTCCTCCACCTTTGTCAATGCCGCCACCTTCTCGCTGATGCTGACGGGCGAGGTGCTCGATCCGCCCGAAGCCCATCAACGCGGCATGGGCAGCGTGCTCAAACGCGCGATGAACCGGCTGGGTGAACCGGTGATCCGCTCCGCGACAATGCAGGCGATGAAGATCCTTGGCGGGCAGTTCGTGTTCGGTCGCACCATCGACGAGGCGCTGAAACGCGCCGCGCCTGAACGCGCGGCTGGCATCACCCACAGTTTCGATATGCTGGGCGAGGCGGCGATGACCTTTGCCGATGCCGAGAAATACCGGCAGGCCTATGACGCCGCGCTCACCCGGTTGACGCGGGAGGCGGGGGCCGGGATCACCGGATCACCGGGGATTTCGTTGAAACTGTCGGCGCTTTACCCCAAATATTCGTTCCTCCACGCCGATGCGGCCACGGCGGCAATGGTGCCGATGATCAAGGCGCTGGCGCTGCGCGCGCGCGATGCCGACATCCACTTCACCATCGACGCCGAAGAGGCCGAACGGCTCGAACTCAGCCTTGATATCATCGAGGCGCTGGTGGCTGATGATGAACTGTTCGCCCGCCCCGATGGCAGCCGCTGGGACGGCTTTGGCCTGGCCATCCAGGCCTATCAGAAACGCGGCGTGGCGGTGTGCGACTGGGCGGGCAAGCTCGCCCGGCGGCATGGGCGCCGCCTGTTCGTGCGGCTGGTCAAGGGCGCATACTGGGACAGCGAGATCAAGCTGTCGCAGGTTGGCGGCCATGGCGATTACCCGGTGTTCACCCGCAAGGTGGCGACCGATGTGTCCTACCTCGCCTGCGCCGCGCGGTTGTTTGAACACGGCGACGTGCTGCACAGCGCGTTTGCCACCCACAACGCCTATACCATCGCCGCGATCAAACAGATGGCCGAGGCATCAGGCTGCGACGCGGCAGGCCAGCCAAAAGCATTTGAATTCCAGCGCCTGCATGGGATGGGCGAGGAAGTTTACGCGGCATTGCGCCGGATCGAGGGCGACAATCCCACCCCGGTGCGGATCTATGCGCCGGTTGGCGGGCACAAGGACTTGCTCGCCTATCTGGTGCGCCGCCTGCTGGAAAACGGGGCCAATACCAGCTTCGTCAACCGCATGGGTGATGCCGATATCCCGGCCGAAGAACTGGTCGGCGATCCGGTCGCGGAACTCGCCGCGCTCAGCCCCCGCCGCAATCCGGCGATCCCGCTGCCCAAGGACATTTTCGGCAGCCGCTTGAACAGCGCCGGGATCGACCTGTCCGATCCCACCGTGCTCGGGCCGTTGCAGGCGCAGCTGGCGTCGCTCGACGGGGCGCTGTGGCGGGCCGAGCCGACCTTCCCGGCGGCCACCCCCGGCGAAACCGCCCCGATCACCATGCCGCATGATCTCGCCAGCGTGGTCGGCACCCGCCGCGATGCCACCGCCGAGGAGGTTGAGGCCGCCTTCACCCGCGCCGCCGCGATCCAGCCCGGCTGGGATGCGCTGGGCGGCGAAGCGCGCGCGCTACTGCTCGAAGAAGCCGCCGATCTGTTCGAGACGCACACCGCCGAATTCCTGTCGCTATGCCAGCGCGAGGCGGGCAAGACCTTGATGGACGCAGTGCTCGAACTGCGCGAGGCGGTCGATTTCCTGCGCTATTACGCCGCCGAGGCGCGCCGCCAATTCAGCGAGCCCACCATCCTGCCGGGGCCGACGGGGGAGGAAAACACCATTGCCCTGCACGGGCGCGGGGTGTTTGCCACGATTTCCCCGTGGAACTTCCCGCTGGCGATTTTCATCGGCATGGCGTCTGCCGCGCTGGCAGCGGGCAACAGCGTGATCGCCAAGCCCGCCGAACAGACCCCGCTGATCGCCGCCTTCGCGGTCAAACTGTGCCACGAAGCAGGCATTCCGCCCGAAGCACTGCAACTGCTGCCCGGCGCGGGCCACGTCGGCCAGATGATCACCGCCGATCCGCGGCTGGCCGGAATCGCCTTTACCGGGTCGACCGAAACGGCACAGGCGATCAACCGGACACTGGCCGCGCGTGACGGGCCGATTGCCACGCTGATCGCCGAAACCGGCGGGCAGAACGCGATGATCGTCGATAGCTCGGCGCTGCCCGAACAGGTGGTGCGCGATGTGCTGGCGAGCTCATTCCAGAGCGCGGGGCAACGCTGTTCGGCGCTCCGGGTGCTGTATCTGCAAGACGACATTGCCGATGAGATGCTGGAGATGATCCGCGGCGGGTTCGAAGCGCTGACCATCGGTGATCCGGCCAACATCGCCACCGATGTCGGCCCGGTGATCGATCCCGATGCGCAGGCGCGGCTTGAACGCCACGTCGCGCGCTGCGAGGCGAGCGAACGCAAGGTCACGCGCCTGACGCTGCCGCCTGAAACAGCCAAGGGGTGCTTTGTCGCTCCGACCATAGTCGAACTCGGTTCGATCCGCGATCTTGCCCGCGAACATTTCGGGCCGGTGCTGCACGTCGCGCGGTTCCGTTCGGACGGGTTGGCGCAGGTGATCGAGGATATCAACGCCAGCGGATACGGCCTCACGCTCGGCCTGCACAGCCGCATCGCGGAAACCCGGCGGTTCGTGCAAGCCCGCGCGCGGGTCGGCAATTTCTACGTCAACCGCAACCAGATCGGCGCGGTGGTGGGCAGCCAGCCCTTCGGCGGCGAGGGCCTGTCAGGCACCGGGCCGAAAGCGGGCGGGCCGCATTACCTCGCCCGGTTCGCGACCGAACGGGTGATGACCATCGACACCACCGCGGCGGGCGGCAATGCCAGCCTGCTGGCGGCGGGTTAATCCGCAAGGACGCTGGTCAGGCCGCGAGTGATGCGAGGCACGCCGCGAATATGTCGCGCTGTTTCTTGACGGGGAAGGCTGCCAAAGCCTCAGCCCGGGTGAACCAGCGCGCTTCGGCGATTTCTTCGGCTTGCAGCGCGATTGACGCGCCGCTTGGCAGGCGCACCACGAACATCGCGGCTTCCTGACCATCGTGATCGAGCGCGCGTTTGGCCTTGTGTTCGGCGGTGTAGATAAAGCGGTTGCTGACCGGAAGCTGTTCCAAATCCTCTTCGAGCGCCAGCCCAAGTTCTTCGGCAATTTCGCGGCGCATTGCCTGATGCACAGTTTCGCCCTGCTCCACGCCGCCGCCCGCCAGCGTCCATTCGCCGTCGCGATAGCCGTGCGGGCGAACCAGCAGAAATTCGCCATTATCATTGACCACGACAGCGTGGACTTTCTGGCGCAGCCTGAGCCCGCCCGTGTTAAGAAAAGCAGCCATGGCAACCGTTTATGATAACAACGGTTAAGCCTCCGTCACCATCAGCGGTTTTTCCTGTTGCCGGGCGCGTCCGTGACGTAATACCAGCGCGCTGAGATGCTAACGCATCACGCGCTGGAATTGCTCAAGCGCCGCACGGGCTTAACCAAAGTCCGATGAGGCGGGGCTCATCGAACTTCGGTATAGGGCAAACCCATGCTTCAATTCATGCGCCACAACGCCCGCTGGCTGGCGGCGGGCTTTCTGCTTTCGATGTTTTCATCATTCGGGCAGACCTTCTTTATCGGTCTGTCGGGCGCGGCGTTTCAGGCGCGGTTCGATCTGTCTGGCGGTGAATTCGGGCTGCTCTACATGGCGGCAACTTTGGGAAGCGCGGCGATGCTGCCGTGGATCGGCCGATCGATGGATGTGATGCGCGGCGCAGTGGTTGCAGCATTCGTGATTCCAGGGCTGGCCGCTGCCTGCCTGCTGGCTGCATGGTCGCCCCATATCCTCGGCTTTATGGTCGCGCTGTTTCTGCTGCGTCTGCTGGGTCAGGGGATGATGACGCATATTGCCCAGACCGAAACCGCGCGCGGCTTTGTGGCCAATCGCGGGCGGGCGATGTCGCTGGTGGTGCCGGGGCATCAGGCGGGCGAGGCAGTTCTGCCGGCGCTGTTCGTGGTGGTGGCCGCGGCCATCGGCTGGCAAGGGGCGTGGAGCGCTGCGGCGGCTGTGCTGCTGCTGGTGGGAATGCCGGTGATTGTCGGCCTGCTGGCCCGGCCGCGTATCCCCCAACAGGCCGAAATCACTCAGGCCAATGCCGAAGGGCGGCGCAACTGGACACGCGGCGAAGTGATCCGCGATCCGGTGTTCTACCTGCTGCTGCTGGGCCTGCTCGCCCCGCCGTTCATCGGCACCTCGATCTTCTTCCATCAAGGGCATCTGATCGCGGTTCGCGGCTATGATCAATTGGCGTTTGCCGGGGCATTCCCGCTGATGGCGATAACCACGGTAGGGTTCGGGCTGGTGTGCGGCTATCTGGTTGATCGGTTCGGAGCGGTGCGCCTGCTGCCGTTTTTCCTTGGGCCGATATTCATCGCCAGCCTGGCGGCGGCATCGATCACCGCGCTGTCCGGAATCTATCTGTTCATGTTCCTGTTCGGCATCAGCTACGGGCTGACTTCGACCTTGTTCGGGGTGATCTGGCCCGAGATTTACGGAACCGCGCATCTGGGTTCGATCCGGGCGCTGATCGTATCGGGCATGGTGCTGGCCACCGCGATCGGGCCGGGACTGACGGGGGCCTTGATCGATCGGGGGATCACCCTGCCCGAACAATTGTGGTGGATGGCGTTATGGTGCGTGTTCGCCACCTTTGCGCTGGTGCTGGCCGCGCGCATGATCGCGCAGCGCAGCCCATCACCGCGCGATTGCGCATGACGCTGATCCGTTTCAACAAGCCGTTTGGCGTATTGTCGCAATTCACCGATCAGGCGGGCGATGGCGCGCGCGCGACCTTGTCCGATTTCATCGCCATGCCGGGTGTCTATCCCGCAGGTCGGCTTGACCGCGATAGCGAGGGATTGCTGCTGCTGACCGATGATGGCGCGTTGCAGGCGCGGATCGCCAATCCGCGGTTCAAACTGCCCAAAACCTATCTGGTGCAGGTTGAAGGCATTCCCGATGCCGCCGCGCTTGACCGGCTGCGCAAGGGTATCACGCTGAAAGATGGGCCGACCCGTCCGGCGCAGGCCGACCTGATCGATCCGCCCGATCTGTGGCCGCGCGATCCGCCGGTACGATTCCGCAAGAGCGTGGCGGATTGCTGGCTGCGGCTGACGATCACCGAAGGGCGCAACCGCCAGGTGCGCCGCATGACAGCGGCGGTCGGTCATCCAACCTTGCGGCTGGTGCGCTGGAGCATTGGCGAATGGACGCTGGATGATCTGCCGCAGGGCACGTGGGCACTGGTCTGATCAGGGGCGCCGCCCGAGATAGATCAGATTGAACGCCGGTTGTTCGCGATAGGGGGTGGCAAACTCCACCCGCTCCACCCGCACATCGATCAGACTCTGGCTGAGCGCGGCGACGAAATCGGCATCTTCGGCATCGGTTGACCACAGCGCGAACACGCCGCCCGGCTTCAGCTTGCCCGTGATCGCGGCGATGGCGGGGGCGCTGTAGAAACCCGCACTCGTGTCCTTGATCAGATGGGTGGTCGAATGGTCGATATCGATCAGGATCGCATCGTGCAGCTGCTGCGGCTGGGCCGGATCAAACCCCTCAGCCGCTCCGGCCAAGGCAAAGAAATCCCCCTCACGCAGGATGCAGCGCGGATCGTCGGCCACGATCTTGCCCAGCGGCAACAGGTGATCGCGGTGCCACTGGATCACCTCGGGGATCAGATCGACAACGATCAGCTTTGCCACCCGGCTATCGCGCAGCACGGCTTCGGCGGTGTAGCCCAGCCCCAGCCCGCCAACCACCACATCCAGATCATCGCCGCGCGTCATCGCCAGCGCCAGATCGGCCAGCGCAATCTCGCCATCGACGAATTGGCTCGACATCAGGTAGCCTTCGTTGAGCTTGATTTCCCAGATATCCTCGCCGTCACTGCTCAGCCGCCGTCGCCGCAGCGCCAGTTCTCCGATCGGAGTCTGCTGCCAGTCAATTTCTTCAAACATCGGGTTCATGGCCACGGGCATTAGCCTGCCCGCGTGCAGGCGGCACCCCTTTTTGTTTATCTTCGCACTTGCAGCATAGAGCCACTTGGCCTAACGCGCGGCGACATTCGCTGGACCCGGCATCTGCCGGGTGGCTCAGCCCGGCGCCTATCCCCGGGACAAACCTTTCCCCTGATCTGCATCCCGCGACGCGGCCCACCGGGTCTGCGTAACGGGCGTTGCAGAGCGTCATAACGATACAAGGTCATTCATGCCAAATTTTGATACCATCAAACGCGAGTGGTTTTCGAACCCGCGCGGCGACATCCTGGCCGGGATTGTCGTAGCGCTGGCGTTGATCCCGGAAGCGATCGGGTTTTCGATCATCGCCGGGGTTGATCCGCGCGTTGGGCTGTATGCCTCGTTCTCGATTGCGGTGATCATCTCGCTGGTCGGCGGCAGGCAGGGCATGATCTCGGCCGCGACCGCCGCCATCGCGGTGCTGGTGCTGCCACTGGTGCGCGACCACGGCGTCGATTATCTGTTCGCCGCCACCATCCTGATGGGCGTGATCCAGCTGATTGCCGGCTTCCTGCGTTTGAACGTGCTGATGCAATATGTCTCACGCTCGGTCATCACCGGGTTTGTCAATGCGCTGGCGATCCTGATCTTCATGGCGCAGCTGCCCGAATTGATCGGGGTGCCGGTGATGACCTATGCGCTGGTCGCAGGCGGGCTCGCGGTTATTTACCTGCTGCCATACCTGACCAAGGCCGTGCCATCGCCGCTGATTGCGATCGTGGTGCTGACCGCGCTGGTGTTTTACACCGGGTTCGATGTGCGCACCGTGGGCGATATGGGCGAATTGCCGTCGTCGCTGCCGGTCTGGTTGATCCCCGATGTGCCGTTCACGCTGGAAACGCTGCAGATCATCCTGCCCTACTCGCTGACGATGGCGGCGGTTGGCCTGCTGGAATCGATGATGACCGCGCAGATTGTCGATGATCTGACCGATACCCCGTCCGACAAGCAGCGCGAGATGAAGGGGCAGGGCATCGCCAACTTCTTCACCGGATTTCTGGGCGGCATGGGCGGCTGTGCGATGATCGGGCAATCGGTGATCAACGTGAAGTCCGGCGGCGAAACGCGGCTATCCACCTTTGTATCGGGCGCGTTCCTGCTGTTCCTGATCGTGGTGCTGGGGCCGCTGGTGGCGATCATCCCGATGGCCGCGTTGGTGGCGGTGATGATCATGGTGGCAATCGGCACGTTTTCGTGGCGATCAATCCGCGACATCCGGCATCATCCGTGGCAGTCGTCCATCGTGATGGTGGTCACTGTCGTCATCACCGTGTGGACACACGATCTGGCGCAAGGCGTGCTGGCGGGCGTGATCCTGTCGGGGCTGTTCTTTGCCAGCAAGGTAAAGCGCATCTTCACGGTGGAATCGCAGCTATCGGCTGACGGCCTGACCCGCCATTATCAGGTATCAGGGCAGGTGTTCTTTGCATCGTCGGACAGCTTTGTCGAAGCCTTCGATTTCAAGGAAGTGCTCGACCACGTGGTGATCGATGTGTCACAAGCCCATTTCTGGGATATCTCTGCGGTGGGAACCCTCGACAAGGCGATCCTGAAGTTCCGCCGCGAAGGCACCGTAGTCGAAGTGATCGGGCTTAACCTGGCGAGCGCGGCGATGATCGACCGCTATGCCATCCACGACAAGCCGGGCGCACAAACGCAGCCCGGAGCGCATTGAGAGGATCATGACCATGGAACACGTCCTCGCCTGTATCGACGCATCAAGCTATGCCGACAGCGTCTGCGATCTCGCCGCCTGGGCTTCCAAGCGGCTGGCCATGCCGGTTGAACTGCTGCACGTCGTTCAGCGCAGCGATGCGGTGGCCGCGCGCGGCGATCGGTCCGGGGCCATTGGCCTTGGGGTCAAGACCAGCCTGATGGAAGAACTGGTCAATCTGGAAGCCGCCGATGCGCGGCTGAAGGTGGAGCGCGGCCGCGTGCTGCTCGCCGCCGGGGAAAAACGCCTGCGCGAAGCGGGCGCCTTTGATGTGCGCACCTTGCACCGGCACGGCGGGATCGTTGAAACGATCCTTGAACGTGAAGAAGGCGCCCGCGTTGTGGTGATTGGCAAGCGCGGCGCGAGCCACGAATTTGCCACCGGCCATATTGGTTCGAAACTCGAACGCGTGGTGCGCGCCAGCACCAAGCCAGTGCTGGTCGCCTCACGCGAAGTGACCGAGCCGCGCAGCATCGTGTTTGCCTATGATGGCAGCCCGGCTGCCGAACGCGCGCTGGGCCGTTTGGTCACATCGACGCTGTTCGCCGGGATGCCGGTCAATATCGTCATGGCCGATGCCGACACCGAAACCCACCGCCGCGCATTGCAAGATGCAGCGACGCGGCTGGGGGCGGGGCGTGACGTCACGACCACGCTTGAACCCGGCAAGCCCGAAGCCGTTATCGCCAAGGTGGTCGAACAGACGCCCGGCGCGATGCTGATGATGGGTGCCTATGGCCATTCGCCAATCCGCACCCTGATCGTCGGCAGCACGACCACCACGATGATCCGCACCGTCCGCGTGCCGGTTCTGCTTGTGCGCTGACATGGCGCTCGACCTCGCCCGGCTGCGCGAAAAACTGCTCGCCCGGCGCGAAGAGCTGCTGGCTGAAGATGCCATGTCGGCAGAAGGCCGCGCGCCGGTGACGCTGGATCAGGACAGTGTCGGCAGGCTGTCGCGCATCGATGCGATGCAGATTCAGGCGATGGCGCTGGCGCAGGCGCGGCGGCGCAAGGCCGAGCGCGGCGGGATTGACGAGGCGCTGCGCCGCATGGACGAAGGCGAATACGGCTATTGCCTCAAATGCGGCGATGACATCGCGCCCGCCCGGCTGGAACACAGCCCCGCGGTGACAACCTGCATCGAGTGCGCAAGAGCAGGGTAATCACAACCCCCAGTCGATCACCCCGCGTCCGTGCTGTTCCAGAAAAGCGTTGGTCTGGCTGAACGGGCGCGAGCCGAAGAAGCCGTTATGCGCCGATAGCGGGCTGGGGTGGGCCGACGTCAGCACCAGATGCTGTGATGACCGCGCCAGCGCCGGAATGCGGCTCGCCTTCTTGCGCGCGTGGCTGCCCCACAGGATGAACACCGTCGGCGCATCGCGCTGCGCCGCCGCCGCGACGCAGGCATCGGTGATCGCATCCCACCCGCGCCCCGCATGGCTGCCCGCTTGGCCCGCCTCAACCGTCAGCGTGTTGTTGAGCAGCAGCACGCCCTGCCGCGCCCACCGCGTCAGATCGCCGGTCGCGGCGCGCGGCAGGCCAAGGTCAGCCTCCAGCTCTTTATAGATATTGACCAGCGAGGGCGGCACCCGCACCCCGTCCTGCACCGAAAACGCCAGCCCATGCGCCTGCCCCGGCCCGTGATAGGGATCTTGCCCCAGGATCACGCAGCGCACGTCATCCAGCGGGGTCAGCGCCAGCGCGGCGAGGCGGGTTCCGCGCGGCGGATAAACCTGTTTACCCGCCGCCTCTTCCGCCGTGAGCCATCCGCCCAGCCGCCGCGCCTCCGGGGTTGCCAGCACGGGTTCAAGCACGCTGCGCCAGCTATCGGGGATCGTTTCGGCTGCCATCATCCACCCCTGCTACACCCGGTATAAGCAGTCGCGCCACTCTGCCCTTCCCCTCTTTCCCCAATCGGCGTAGGGCGGCACCTATGACTGTGCATTTCCACGAAGAAGACCTCCCCCCCGGCGTGCTCCAAGGCAATAGCGCGATTGCCATCGATACCGAGACGATGGGCCTGATCACCACCCGCGACCGGCTGTGCGTGGTGCAATTGTCCGATGGTTCGGGCGATGAACATCTGGTGCGCTTCAACCCCGGCAGCAGCTATGATGCGCCCAATCTGAAAGCGCTGTTGAGCGATCCTTCGCGGGTGAAAATCTATCACTTCGGCCGGTTCGATCTGGCTGCGATCCACCACTACCTTGGCGTGATGGCCGCGCCGGTGTTCTGCACCAAGATCGCCAGCAAACTGGTGCGCACCTATACTGATCGCCACGGATTGAAGAATCTGGTCGAGGAACTGCTGGGCGAGAATATCTCGAAACAGCAGCAATCGAGCGATTGGGGCGGCCCGGTGCTTTCCGATGCGCAGCGCGATTATGCGGCGTCCGATGTGCGCTACCTCCACCGGCTGCGCGATGAATTGACCCTGCGGCTGGAACGCGAAGGGCGCACCGCGCTGGCGCAGGCGTGTTTCGATTTCCTCCCCACCCGCGCGTTGCTCGATGTGGCAGGCTGGGCGGAAACCGACATATTCAGCCACATGTAAGCGCGCGGATCGCAAACCTGACCGATGGTGACCGGCAAACCCCGCATTGAAACGACCGAGGCCCGCGAACTGCGCGGCCGGCGCCAGCATTTCGCGGCGCCCGGCGGATCGCACGACCGGATGGTGCGTTTCCTCGCCCGCGCGCTGCCGATGGCGGTGGGGGTGGTTGCGGCGCTGATGGTGATCACGCCGCTCGGCCCGCGCGGCGAAGTCAGTTTCCTGCTGGATCGCAACAAGGTCGCGCGGATCGATCAACGGCTCAGCGTCGATAATGCGATGTATCGCGGGCGTGACGATCAGGGCCGGCCATTTTCGGTAATGGCGGGCGAAGCGGTGCAGGCATCCAGCGCCGAAGGTTTGGTACGGATGCAGGATCTGGTCGCGCAATTGCTGCTGACCGAAGGGCCAGCGCGATTGAGCGCCCCGGGCGGCACCTATGACATTGAAAACGAAACCATGGCAATCGATGGCGCGGTGCGCCTTGTTGGTGCCGATGGCTATTCGATGATCGCGCGGGGGGTGTCGATCGATCTCAGGACACGCGAGATGCGCGGGGATGACGGCGTGTCGGGCACGCTCCCGGCGGGTGAGTTTTCGGCCCGGTCGATCCGTGCCGACCTCGCCACCCGCAAGATTTTGCTTGAAGGCGACGCGCGCGTTACCATGATCCCCGGCCAGTTGAGGATACCGCAATGACCCAGCCTACTTCCCGCGCGTCACTTCGTAACATCGCCCTAGCCTGGGGGATCGGCGGCTTTGCCCTGACCGCCGCGCTGGCGGGCGGCATGGCGCTGCACGCGCAAGGCATTGCCGCGCATGATTCGCGCGCGCCGGTCAGCACGCAGGCGAGCCGGATCGAATGGCTCGACCGCGAAAACCGGGTGCTGCTGAGCGGCGGTGTCACCGTTACCCAGGCCGATCTGACCATCCAGTCGAACCGGATGCTGGT
Organism: Porphyrobacter sp. MBR-155; assembly: GCF_040547625.1. NCBI lineage: Bacteria > Pseudomonadati > Pseudomonadota > Alphaproteobacteria > Sphingomonadales > Erythrobacteraceae > Porphyrobacter > Porphyrobacter sp. MBR-155. The sequence continues at coordinate 86,714 of NZ_JBEPQB010000006.1, read as the reverse complement.
CAATTACACCGATGTCGGCACGCTCGAAATGCAACGCATTACCGCGACCGGCGGGGTGATTGTCACGCGCGGCAACGAACGCGCCAGCGGCGATAATGCGATCTATGATTTTAACCGGCGGATCATCACCATGGCCGGCAATGTCCGCCTGCGCCGCGGCACCGATACGCTCAACGGCGGGCGGTTGGTGATCGATCTTGAAAGCGGCGTTTCAAGCGTGGACGGCAGCGCGGCAGGCGGCGATCGCAATGGCCGGGTGAACGGCACCTTCACCGTGCCGCAGCGGAGCGACGCGAAAAAGGAACCAGCCGCCCCCGCCGATCAATAGGCATTATCGTGCCGCAGCACCATCATGGTGCGCATCACGATGCCGATATCACGCAGAAGCGACCAGCCCGCAATATATTCCAGATCGGATTGCAGCCGGTCGGTAAGGTCTTTCTCGACCTCGGTTGCGCCACGATGGCCGCGCACCTGTGCCAGCCCCGTCAGACCCGGTTTCAATGAATGGCGCTGCCAGTATGCGGCGTCGACCTCCCAGAAATATTTGTCGTTCGCACGGCTGCCGATTGCGTGCGGACGCGGGCCGACGATCGCCATATCGCCGCGCAGCACATTGATCAGCTGCGGCAGTTCATCAATGCTGGTGCGCCGCATGAAGGCGCCGATCCGGGTGATCCGCTCATCATCGCGCGCGGTTGACCGATCACCATAGGGATCGCGCCGTTCTTCGCGCATCGACCGGAACTTGAGCATATCGAAAAACTGGTTGCCGCGCCCCAGCCGCCGCTGAATGAACAGCACCGGGCCGCCATCTTCCAGCTTGATCAGCACCGCGACCACGATCATCAGCGGCGCCAGCGCGATCAGCCCTGCCAATGCTGCAACCACATCAAACCCGCGTTTAAGGATGCGGTTGCGCAGTCCCAGCGGACCGGTCGACACCACCAGCGTGGTGCGATCCAGCGCGTCGTAATGATGCACGCCGATCGCGCCGAGCGCATGGGCGGGTTCGCTCACGATCTCGCCATGAACCCCCGCCGATTTGAGCACCAATGCCCAGGCACCGCGCCGTTCACGCGGGCAGCTGACCACCACCTTGTCCTGATTGCGCAGCAATTTGCCCAGCCGGTCGAGCATGAAGGGATCATGGCTGGCGGGATCCAGATCATAATCAGCCGCCGCGATCGTGACCGCATCATTCATCGCGAAGCCCGATCCGCCGTCATCGATCACCAACTGGTTGATGATCCGTCCGCCCCAGAGATGCGCGATTCCGACCGCCACCAATCGCCGGAACCCCACCAGCAGGATCGCGGTGAACACCAAACCCAGCGTCACCGCGGCGCGCGAAAAATCCTCATTGGTCTTGGTATAAAAGCCGAGGAAATTGATAAGCGCCGCCGCAATTGTCAGCGCGATCAACACTTTGCGCGCAGCAAACAGCCAATCGGACAGCGCCCTGACGCCATAAGTTCCGCTATAGAGCGCGATGGTGAAAAACACCGGCAACATCGCTTGCGCCGCCAACATCGCGCGCGGTTCCCACCAGCGCCCTTCCCACAGCAGGGCAGCGAGCGCGAAGCTGAGATTGAGCAGCGCGCCATCCGCCACGAGCATCAGGATATAGGCGCGCAGCCGCCGCCGCTCCAGCGATGGCGGAATCTTGTTTTCACCAATATCATTCCGCACTGATCTGATCAGTTGCGGCGTGACCTGATTCATCAGGATGGCTTCCAATCGGCACGAACCCTAGGGAAATTACTTAGGGGCAATTACAGGGGATTGGAAAGGTCTGAGCAACAGCGACGTGCAATTCGTCACAACTAATTATCGTTTCGCGGCAAATCGGGCGATTTCGGTCAGTTCCTGCGCCAGCAGCAGCTCCGCCGCCTGACTATTGGCAAGCAGCGTGCGGTGCAATCCGATCAGTCGCGGGATCAGCCGGTCGAGCCGGGTTTCGCGCCCGCCGCGTGCGGCCGGCTGGGTCCAGCGTTCAAATTGCTGGATGATCGCGCGCTCTTCACGAAAGAAGATGCCGAGCTGCATTTTCTCGCCTGGCCCGAGCGACGGGATCTTGCCATTGGTGCCGATCTTCGCCGCGATCTGCGCCAATTGCGCAGCGCGCCTTTCGAGCGCGAGCGCGACGCCGACCGGGTTCAGCCCCAGCTCGCGCATCCGCCGCACCTCCCCGCCGATCCGGCCCACCTCTCCGCCCAGCACCGCGTTGACCAGCGGGGCAAAGCCGTCCTCCTCGGTCGCCGCGCCAATCGCGGCGTGATCTTCAAGGCTGGCGGGCTTGGGAGCCTGCGGATCGGCATCGCAATAGAGCGCCAACTTGGTGACTTCGGACTGTGCCAGCCGCACATCAAGCCCGGCCCCGCGCGCGATCCGTTCGGCCAGATCGCCGCCCAGCCGCAGGCCCGCCGCGTCCGCCATCCCCCGCACCGCGCCTGCGACCGACCCGAGATCGGGCGGGTGGAACATCGCCACCATCGCATCTTTGCGCTTTTCAAGCAGCTTGGCGGTGCGCGATTTGTCGGTCGCCGATGTCGCGATCACCAGCACCGGAGCCGCCGCGCCCGCGCCTGCATCGGCGGTTTCGATCAGGATTTGCAGCGCATCATGCGCTTCGTCTCCGCTGGCGCGCACCCAGATATGGCGCTGCCCGCCGAACAGCGAGGTGGAGCGCGCCTCGTCCCCCAGCAGCGCGGGATCGCGTTTGAGATCGGCTCCGGTCAGTTCCACCCGGTCGCCCGCGTCGGGTAGCGCGGCGGCGATGCGATTGGCAGCCGCGCTCGCCCCGGCTTCATCGGGGCCGCAGAAGAAGAACATCCGCGCCGCCTGCGTGCCGGGCGGCAGGCCGCGAGCGAAATCGCTGTTCTTGGCCTTCACTGGCTCACTGCGGCGCGATTGCGCAGCGTCAGCGCAACCTGCGTCACGATCCGGTCAGCCACATCGACGGCAAGGTTTTCAAGCGCTTTCTGTTCGGCAGCGATGGTAGCATATTCAGAACTCACCACGTCGATCCCGGCATCCGATTCGGCGGTCGCATCCAGCAGCACCGTGTCCGTAGCCAGATCGATCAGCTGATAGCGCGCGCGCAAGATCCGGCGTTCGCGGCTGATCGTATCATCGTTGAGCACGCCCAATGCCTCAAGCGCATCATCAAGCCGCACGTCAAGGCGGTAGGCAGGCGTGGTGTGCCCAGCCGCGCCCAGCCGCGCTTCAAGCGCGTTCTTGACCAGCCACCCGTCGCGTCCGTCAATCGCGGGCACATCAACCGCAGCGATCCCTTGCGCCACCGCCGAAGTCCCGCCGCCCGCATACATCGGCGACAGGCCGCAGGCGGACACGGCAAGGGCGGCACAAAGGGCGAGAGCAACGCGCATCAGGTAACGATATTGACCAAACGATCGGGCACCACAATCACTTTGCGCACCGCCGCGCCATCAATCGAGCGTTGCAGATTGGCCGAGGCCAGCGCCAGCGCCTCCAGCGTGTCCTTCGACGCTCCCTTGGGCGCGGTGATGGTATCGCGCAGCTTGCCCATGTGTTGCAGCGCGATGGTGACTTCATCATCGACCAGCAGTGCGGGATCGACTGCGGGCCACGGCGCATCGGCGATGAGTTCTGAATACTCGTCTCTCATGGTTGAAATAAATTTCGACTTTTCAGTAGGATAAATAAATTTTGCCCAGACTTCCTCGGCCAGATGCGGCATCATCGGCGCGACCATGTGCACCAGCGCGCGGATCGCGGCGGAGCGGCTGGCCGAGGGTGCGGATTTTTCAGCCGCGCCGGTCAACTCGTAAATCCGCGCGACAGCCTTGTTGAAGCCCAGCGCCTCGATATCGGCGGCAACCGCAGCGATGGTCTGGTGGGCCTTGCGGTCGAGGCTCTTGTCTTCGCCCGTCGCGCCCGCGTCATAGGCGTTGAACAGCCGCCACAGCCGTTGCACGAAGCGCGCACAGCCCTCGATCCCCGCATCGGACCACGGGAGATCGCGTTCCGGCGGCGAATCCGACAGCATGAACCACCGCACCGCATCCGCCCCGTGGCGGGCGATGATCGCATCGGGATCGACGACGTTCTTCTTCGACTTCGACATCTTGATGACGCGGCCGATGTCGACTTCTTCACCACTGAATTTAATGAAAGCCTTGTTGCCTTCTCGACGAATTTGATCGGGGCTGAAGTAAACAACACGTTCTCGAGCAGGCTCCCCAGTCGAAACATCAATCCATTGATCGCCAACTTTTTTGAACTCGAGTGGCTCAGAATCTTGGTATTGACCGGGGACGAACGGACGGACACGAGAAATTTCGATGGCGCTATAAGTCTCATGCGTCACCATGCCTTGCGTAAACAGCGCCGCGAAAGGCTCCTTCACCGCGATCTGCCCCATGTGTGCGAGCGCCCGCGTCCAGAACCGGGCGTAGAGCAGGTGCAAAATCGCGTGTTCGATCCCGCCGATATAGTGCTGCACCGGCATCCATTTGGCGACCTCTTCCGGGTCGAACGGACGGTCGGCAGGCTGGCTGGCAAAGCGCAGGAAATACCACGAGGAATCCACAAAGGTATCGAGCGTATCGGTCTCACGCAGCGCGGCGCACCCGCACTTGGGGCAGTCCACGTGCTTCCACGTCGGGTGGCGCTCCAACGGGTTGCCGGGGATATCAAAGCTGACATCATCGGGCAGCGTCACCGGCAGCTGATCCTTGGGCACCGGCACCACGCCGCACGCCTCACAATGGATGAACGGGATCGGCGTACCCCAGTACCGCTGGCGCGAAACACCCCAATCGCGCAGCCGCCACACGGTGCGCCCGGTGCCCCAGCCTTCGCCCTCGGCGCGGGTAATCACCGCCTGAATGGCATCGTCAACGCTCATGCCATTGAGGAAACCGGAATTGACGATCACCCCGTCGCCGGCTTCCGCCTCACCCTTGAACGGGTCGTCCGCGCGTGCCGGGTCGTTCGCCACCACGCGGGTAATTGGCAGGGCGTATTTGGTCGCAAAATCGAAATCGCGCTGGTCATGCCCCGGCACGCCCATGATCGCGCCGGTGCCGTAATCCATCAGCACGAAATTGGCGATATAGACCGGCAGGTCTGCCCCGGTGAGCGGGTGGCGCGCGGAAATTTCAGTGTCAAAGCCGAGCTTTTCCGCCGTTTCCAGTTCCGCCGCCGTGGTGCCGCCCTTTTTGCAGCGGGCAATGAAGCTGGCGACGTCGCAATTGTTCATCGCCAGCGCCTGTGCCACTGGATGATCGGCGGCCACCGCGACAAAACTCGCGCCGAAAATCGTATCGGGGCGGGTGGTGTAAACCGGGATGCGATCCCCGTTTGACAGGTCGAAACTGAACTCCAGCCCCTGTGACTTGCCGATCCAGTTTTCCTGCATCAGCCGCACTTTTTCGGGCCAATCCTCAAGGCTTTCCAGCCCGGCGAGCAAGTCCTCGGCAAAATCGGTGATCTTCAGGAACCACTGGTTGAGCTTGCGCTTTTCCACCTCGGCACCCGAACGCCAGCCCTTGCCGTCGATCACCTGTTCGTTGGCGAGCACGGTCATGTCGACCGGATCCCAGTTGACCGTGCTTTCCTTGCGATACACGAGGCCCGCTTCGTACAGATCAGCAAACAGCGCCTGTTCGTGGCCGTAATATTCGGGATCGCAGGTGGCAATCTCGCGCGACCAGTCGAGCGCGAAGCCGATGCGCTGCAACTGTGCCTTCATCTGCGCGATGTTCTGGCGCGTCCAGCCGCCGGGGTGCACGCCCTTTTCCATCGCCGCGTTTTCGGCCGGCATCCCGAAAGCGTCCCACCCCATCGGGTGCAACACTTCAAACCCGCGCATCCGCTGATAGCGCGCCAGCACGTCGCCCATGGTGTAATTGCGCACATGGCCCATGTGGATGCGCCCCGAAGGATAGGGGAACATTTCAAGGATGTAGCTTTTGGGCTTTGTGCTGTCCGAATCGGCGGTGAATGTCCCCGCCGCATCCCAGGCGCGCTGCCAGCGTCCGTCTGCGGTGGACGGATCGAACCGCCCCCGACCGTCAATGACGGACGGATCAATACGAATGTCGGTCATACGCAGTGGCCTTGGGCGAAAGGTCTCAGGAGGAAGCGAGCGCCTGTCGGCGCAAATCGCGGGCTTTGGTCAGGATGATGTCTTCCAGCTTCTGCACGGTAGCGGCCTGCACCGGGGCTTCCACCCAGTTTCCGCCGTCGGACACCTGCCGGATAGCGGCCACCCGCAGCGCATCAGCGCGCAGATCCTGATCGAGGATCGTCACCGTCATCTTGACCCGTTCATTGGGATTGGCCGGGTTGGCGTACCAATCGGTCACAATCACCCCGCCCGCGCTGTCCGCCTGCAGCAGCGGCGCAAAGCTGACCGTTTCGAGCGCGGCGCGCCACAAATAGGCGTTGACCCCGATGGTGTTGATCTGCGCGGCCTGCAATTCGGTGCGCGGGCGATCGCTGCCGCCGCACGCGGCCAGCGCAAACAGCGTCCCGCCAATCAGCGCGGCGCGAAGGGTGCGGCGCAGGGCCGGGCGGAAAAGGGCGGAGTTGGCACGTGTCACAGCCGAATAATCCTCATCATCTGTCGTGGTGACGCTCTATAACCCTCAACGCCTGCGCGGCAAGCATCATCCGCCGCAGACCGGCTGACAAAGGCGCCCGGCGGCTTTACCCGCGCTGAACCTGCGCGCCGCATTGCCTGCTGTGTGTATCGCGCCACAGTGTTCAGGGGAATCCGCCCGCGCACGGTAAGACCATTGCAACATTGCAATGTCAGACTATCACATCATAACGGTCCCAATGCGACTCAGCTTCGGTTAATGTCGCATATGGTCTGGTGAAAGCCGGTTGGGGTTACACGGGGGTTCAGGCAAAATTATGAAGGCACGGCCAGACAGGACAGCAAAGGCGCGGCATTCGCTGCCGCTGGTTGTGCTGTGCGGCGTGCTGGCATTGGGCTTGCCGAGCGCCGGGCTGGCGCTGGCCGGTTCGGGTGCGGAAGCCCGCGCTGCATCTTTGGCGGCGATGGGCCTTGATGTGTTCACCCCGGCATCGGTCGATCCTGCACTTGCCGCCCGCGTCGCTGAAAAAGCCCGGGCGCGCGGCATCCGCTTCACTCCCGCCAGCGCCACCCCGATCTCGGGCGAGCGCACGGTGACAGTCGCGGTGCGGGTGGATGATGAAAACGCGCAGGCGATTTCGGTGCGCAAGGCGATTAATGCAGCCCCCGGCCGCGGGATCGGGCTGACCGCGCTTGATACCAGCCGGTTCCAACTGGGATCGGCGCGCGGTTACAAAAGCTTTGCCCGCACGGTCGATCTGAGCGCGAATGTCAACAGCATGAGCCTGCCCGATCTGGCGCAGTTCGAACCATCACGCCCCAAAGCGGATGAGAAGCCCAGCCGCCTGCAGCCGCGGATCGAACTGGAAGACCGCCCAATCGTGGGCCGATCACCCAACACACTCGATTCGATTGGCACGCAGACCGTGGATGTGGGTGGCAGCTTCAGCCTCTCGCCCAACCTCAACGTGACCGCTGGCGTGCGCTATTCGCAGCAACGCGAACGGCTCGATCCGCTGACCAATTCGGTGCAGGATAGCCAAGCGGTCTACGTCGGCACCCAGATCAAGTTCTGATCGGCTGCAAATTGCTGGTCAGCGCGGCTGACTGGTTCAGATCCTTTGCCAGACCCGCGCTTGCTGCGGCTAGGTGCCAGTTAGACCCCTGTTTGACCCCTGCTTGACGGGGCCTTGCCCCCCTCTTGCACGCCGTTTGACCCCGGTTTTCGCGCATAGCTATTCCCCGCTTCCCCTTACGCTACGGCAACGCTAGATTGCTTGTCATAAGACTTGCAAACAAGGGAGAATGCCATGGGCCGGGTTGCCATCGTTACCGGAGGAACGCGCGGAATCGGGGCGGCGATCTGCAAACGCCTCCAACGCCAGGGCCATACGGTCATCGCCAATTACGCCGGGAATGAGGAAAAGGCGCGAGCCTTCACAGCGGAAACCGGCATCCCTGCCTACAAGTGGGACGTGGGCGATCACGAAGCGGCGATGGCGGGCTGCGCCCAAGTCGCCGCCGATCATGGCCCGGTCGATATCGTCGTCAACAACGCCGGGATCACCCGCGACGGCACGCTTCACAGGATGAGCTTTGACGACTGGAACGATGTCATGCGCATCAACCTCGGCGGGTGCTTCAACATGGCCAAGGCAACCTTCCCCGGAATGCGCGAAAGGGGCTGGGGGCGGATCGTCAACATCGGCTCGATCAACGGGCAGGCGGGGCAATACGGGCAGGTCAATTACGCTGCGGCGAAAAGCGGAATTCATGGCTTTACCAAAGCCTTGGCGCAGGAAGGCGCGAAGTTCGGGGTGACTGTCAACGCGATTGCGCCAGGCTATATCGACACCGACATGGTCGCCGCTGTGCCGCCTGCGGTGCTCGAAAAAATCGTGGCGAAAATCCCGGTCGGCCGCCTCGGCATGGCCGAAGAAATCGCCCGCGGCGTGGCGTTTCTGACGAGCGAAAACGGCGGCTTCACGACCGGCTCGACCATGAGCATCAACGGCGGCCAGCATATGTATTGAGGTGGGCGGCGGGTTTGCCGTCGGCTCCCGCCATCACCTCAATCAAACACAACGCCCGCCACCTTCCACGCGCCATCCTCCCACGCCAACGACAGGCTCTCGGTCTGCGCGGTGCCATTGGCGTAGATCGAGCGGAACTTGACCAGCCGGTAGCCTTCGGGCGGAGCGGGGACGTATTCGTTGGCGATCAGATCGCGGGTCAACAGCTTGCCGAGCGGCGGGCGCACGCGCTCGGACACTTCGCTCCAAACCGCAAGCGTGTTGAGGCGGCGGAACTGCGCGCTGGTGGCGGCGTAGCTTTCAGCCCAGCGCGATTCGTCGACCAGCATCAGGAAATCCTCGGCGGCACGCGCGGCGACGCTGGCCGAAGGTTCGGCGGCGACTGGCACCACAGGGGCAGGGGCAAGCAACGACAGCGGTGAGGCAGGCAGGAACAGGGCGGCGAGAATCAGCGACATGGCAAGCACTCCGATCGAGGTAAGGGCGAGGCCGAGCCTCACCCACCGCCGGGTAGCGGATGCCGTTACTGGTGCATCGGGAGGGGTCGCCAAAGCATCCCTCAAAGGCTTGTCCCCCAGCAATTCGGGGGTCTCGTCCTCCTCCGCCAGCAAGCGCCGCGCCGCTTCCCGGCTGCTGGTTACACCCAGCTTGCGCCGCGCATCGCGTAGCCGTTCGTTGACCGTGTGCACCGACAACCCCAATTCTCGCGCCGAGGATTTGGCATCATGCCCGCGCAGGATCAGCCGCAGGGTCTGGCGTTCCTTGTCGGTCAGGGTGTCGAGGGCGGTGGTCATGCGGAGAGGTTTAGGGAGAGGGGCAAAGGCGGGCCACCCCGAATTTTTTGGATTGGCGCGCCGGCCGGCCGGCAGAGAAGACCAAATTCCCGAAAGGGGTGGCGGACACGGCCTTGGCGCACCCGACAGGATTCGAACCTGTGACCTCTGCCTTCGGCAGCGGGTACAAAAAGAGTACGTCAGACTACGAAAATCTACGCTAAAGCACTGTTTTACCGTATTTTGCATTGATTCCAATTTGCGCTGGCGTAACCCTGTTTACGCCGCGGTTTTCGCTTGCCTGCTTACTCCATTGGATGGTTCACACTCATGCTGCGCTTACTCCTGCGGGATCTGCGCGTTCCGACTTGGCCTTCTCCTCTTTCCGGCGATTCACCAGCAGGTAAAGCGCCGGAAGCACGAGGAGGGTCAGGATCGTCGAGGTGATGATCCCGCCGATCACCACGGTGGCGAGCGGTCTTTGCACTTCCGATCCGGCGCCGACATTCACCGCCATGGGCACAAAGCCCAATGAGGCGACCAGAGCGGTCATCAGAACCGGGCGCAGGCGCACAAGCGCCCCGTGCCGGATCGCTTCGGCCAGCCTTTCACCCCCTTCACGCAGATCCCGGATGAACGATAGCATCACCACCCCGTTCAGCACCGCTACCCCGGACAGAGCGATGAACCCCACTCCGGCGGAGATCGAGAACGGAATATCGCGCAGCAGCAGCGCCGCAATGCCGCCTGTCAGAGCCAGTGGCACGCCGGTGAAGACTACGCCCGCATCGCGCCACGACTTGAACAGGGTGTAGAGCAGGCCGAAGATCAGCAGCAGCACCAGCGGCACGACGATCGACAGGCGGGTGGCCGCAGACTGCAACTGTTCGAATGTTCCGCCATATTCGACATAGTAACCAGCGGGCAGTTCCATATCGCTGTCGACCTTGCCCTGCAATTCATCGATAAAGCTGCCGAGATCGCGGTCACGGACATTGGCGGTGATCACTGCACGCCGCTTGCCGTTTTCCCGGCTGACCTGGTTTGGCCCGGCGGCGAGCGTAATATCCGCCAGCTCGCCCAAAGGCACCGAGGCACCATTGGGCAGCGGGACGGGCAGATTGGTCAAGCGGTCAAGGTCGGTGCGAAGGTCCTCGGGCAGGCGCACCACCACCGGAAAACGCCGGTCGCCATCGAAGATCTGGCCCGCCTGCTGCCCTCCGGTCGCGATGGAGACGATATCCTGCACCGTTGACATGCTGACGCCATAGCTCGCCAGCATGTCGCGCTTGGGAACGATCGAGAGCACCGGAAGGCCGGTCACCTGTTCGAGCTTCACGTCTGCCGCGCCCGGAACGCTGGCAACGATCTCTTCGAGTTCCTGCCCGCTGGCAATCAGCTGATCGAGATCATCGCCAAACAGCTTGACTGCGACATCTGCTCGAACCCCGGCAATCAGCTCGTTCATACGCATCTGGACAGGCTGAGTGAACTCGTAATTGTTGCCGGGGATCAGATCGACGGCCGCATTTAGTTCAGCGATGAGCTGTTCGCGAGGCTTGCGCGGATCGGGCCATTCCTCCCGCGGCTTCAGCATGATGAAGTTGTCCGCGACCGAAGGGGGCATCGGATCGGTGGCGACATCGGGCGTGCCGATCTTGGCAAACACCCGCTCCACCTCCGGGAACTGGCGAATGCGCTCCTCCAGTGTTTCCTGCATCTTGATCGCCTGCGACAGGCTGGTGCCCGGAATGCGCAGCGCGTGCATGGCGATATCGCCTTCATCGAGCTGCGGAATGAATTCCGAGCCAAGCCGCGTCGCCCCGAAGCCCGCCACCGCAATCAGCAGCACTGCTCCTGCAACAACGGGCTTGGGACGGGAAAGCACCTTTTCAAGCAGCGGAGCGTAGCGCGTGGAAAGCCAGCGCATGACCCGGTTCTCCTTCTCCTCGACTTTGCCGGTCACGAACATGGCGACTGCGGCAGGCACAAGCGTGAGCGACAGGATCATCGCTGCGGTCAGCGCGAGCACCACGGTGATCGCCATCGGATGGAAGGTCTTGCCCTCGATCCCTTCGAGCGCGAAGATCGGCAGATAGACTGCTGTGATGATGATGATCCCGAAGATACTGGGCCGGATTACCTCGGCGCTGGCCGAAGCGACCAGCCCGAACCGCTCGTCCCGGTTGAGCAGGCGGCCCAGGCGGTGCTGCTGTTCTCCCAGACGCCGCAGACAGTTCTCGACGATGATCACCGCCCCATCAACGATCAGACCGAAGTCGAGCGCGCCGAGGCTCATCAGATTGGCCGAGGTGCGCGTTGCCAACATCCCCGTCAGCGCCATCAGCATTGCCACGGGAATCACCGCTGCTGTAATCAGCGCGGCGCGGAAATTGCCGAGCAGCAGGAACAGCACCACGACCACCAGCAAGGCGCCTTCGGCGAGGTTCTTCTCGACGGTGGCAATCGTGCGCTCGACCAGTTCCGTGCGGTCGTAAAGCGGGTGCGCGACGATGCCTTCGGGCAATGAGGCGGTGACCTGCTTCAATCGATCGGCAGTAGCCTGTGCCACCATGCGCGGATTTTCGCCCGTCAGCATCAGCACTGTGCCGAGCACGATCTCGCGCCCATTTTCGGTCGCTGCACCAGTGCGCAGTTCAGAACCAATAGTGACCTCTGCCACGTCGGATACGCGGATCGGCACGCCGCCTCGGGTGGCGATGACGATTGTGCCGAGGTCGGCTTCGTTAACTGCCTGACCCGGCACGCGGATCAGGATCTGTTCCCCGCCGCGGTCAACATAGCCCGCGCCGCGATTGGCATTGTTTTGTTCCAGCGCCTCGACCACGTCGGTTAGCGACAGGCCGAGCGCAGCCAGCTGCACCGGATCAGGGGTGACATGATATTGCCGTTCATAGCCGCCGACGGTGTTCACCTCGGCAACGCCCGGTATGGTGCGTAATTGCGGGCGCACCACCCAATCTGACAGGGTGCGCAGATCGGTTGGCGTCCATTCACTGCCATCCGGCTTGCGCGCGCCCGGCTCGGGCTCGATCGCAAACATGAAGATTTCGCCAAGCCCGGTGGCGATTGGGCCCATCTGCGGCTCGATCCCGCCTGGCAACTGGCTCTTCACCTGCTGGATGCGTTCATTGACCAGCTGCCGCGCAAAATAGATGTCGGTGCCGTCCTCGAACACAACCGTCACCTGGCTCAGGCCGTAGCGCGAGATCGAACGGGTGTATTCGAGCTTCGGGAGACCGGAAATGGCGGTCTCGATCGGGAAGGTGATGCGCTGTTCTGACTCCAGCGGCGAAAAGCCTTCAGCCTCGGTGTTGATCTGCACCTGGACATTGGTGATGTCCGGCACGGCATCGATGGGAAGGCGCAGGGCGCTCCACACCCCCAGCGCGCTCACCAGCGCGACAAGGGCAAGGACAAACCAGCGCTGGCGGATCGATAGTCCGACGATACGTTCAAGCATGATCTGGTCTTTCCTTAATGGTCGTGGCTCGCGCCGGACTTTTCGATGTCCGCGCGCACAAGGAAGGAGCTTGCCGTGACATAGGGCGTGCCGGGTTCGATCCCCGCGAGCACCTCGGTAAATTCGGCACCTTTGCGTCCGAGTTCCAGCATCCGCACTTCGTAGGCATTGCCATAACGGGCATAGACCACCTGAAAGTCGCGGAAGGGCTGGATAGCCACGGTTCGGACCGCGAGCGGAACACTTTGCTCGTTGACGATCAAGCGCCCGCGCATCGCCATGCCAGACCGGATCCACCCCCCGCGATTGGGGATTGCGGCACGGATCAGCGCGGTTCCCGCCTGCGGATTGCCTTCGGCCAGATATTGCCCAAGCGTCGAAGTGCCGACCTCGCGCCCGTCCTGCGACGCCACGGTGATACGCATACCGGGACGCACAATGCCCAGATCCCGGGGGAATATGTTGAAAACTACCGTGGTCGCAGAAGGGTTGGTGATGACGAAAAGCGGCTCCCCGCCGGTCATATTGCCTGGGTTTCCACCGCGTTCAGCCACCACACCGCTGACGGTGGAATAGACCGGATAGACCTGTAAGCTTTCCGAAGATTCGATCCGGGCCAGCAGTTCGCCTTGCTTTACAAAATCACCAACCTGCTTGGTGACCGAGACGACCCGGCCCGGAAATTGTCCGCGGATTTCAGAGCGGGCGGAAGGGTTGAGCTCGACCGTGCCGTAAAGCTCGCGTTCGTCGCCGATGGTGGCAGGCCCGGCTGCCTCCACCTTGATGCCGCCTTGCTCGGCCGCCTCAGGGGTGATCGTAGTGCGGCCTTCGTAATTCTGGTAGCTCCACTTGCTGCGTTTGCCATTGACCGCAGCGACCACTTCGACATCGAAGCTGTGCGGTTCGCCCACGACGCCCTGACCAGCAAGAAAGTCTCCCTCGGGCTTGAAAGCGAAGCGATCCACTTTGCCGCCGAGGCGCGAAAGGGTGATGGCGAGGTCGACCTTGGCCGGATCAAGCGGCTTGCCGTCAAGGAAGGGATAGACGCGGTATTGCGGCTCCTGTCCGGTCTCGAAAATCGTGATTTCGAGGCCGAGCGTGCCATCGGTCAGCAGTTTGCCGCCATGCGGGCCTTTGGGCGCTTCGGCGGCTTCGGCCTCGCCGTTTTCGGCGTGCTGCGGATCAGAGCCGCAGGCTGCGAGCGTTCCCGCCAAAAACGCCAGCGGCGCGAGGCGAACGAGGATGTGTATGTTAGTCATGGAAGTGTCTCCGCGGCCCCGTCGAAGCGGCCAGTCAGTCGGTCAATTTCGGATTGGGCGTCGCGGAATTCGGTCATCGCTTCGGCCCATTGCTGCTGCACGGTGACGGTCGCATCGGCCGCATCCTGCACATCGGAAAAGCGGAAGCCGCCGCGATTATAGCCCTCGCGCACCTGTTCGAGTGTCTTGACCGTTTGCGGGTAGACCTGATGCATCAGGCCATCCGCGCGCGCTGCTGCCGCACTGGCCTGCGCCCGCAACTGGGCGAGCCGCCGCAGACGGGCGAGACGGTCAGCTTCAGCTTCGGCTTCAATCCGCTGCCGCTGCGCCTGTGCCTGCGCGATGTTGCCCTGATTGCGGTCGAACCGCCCGAGTGGGATCGATACAGAGGCGACCAGGGCGGCATCATTGGTCTCGCGCAGGAAGCGCACGCCGCCGCCGACGGTGTAATCCTGCCGCGCGCGCGATTGTTCGAGCACCACCCCGGCGCTCGCCTGTGCCACAGCTGCCTCGCGCACCGAGGCATCGACATGCGCGAGAGTTGGCTTCACAGAAGCGGGCTTCTCGATGCCCTCGGCCACTTCCAGCGCCGCGCCATCGCCGCCCCAGTAAGACGCGAGCAGCGCGCGCGCCGCATCCGCACGGGCCTTGGTCTGCTCCAGCGCCAGTTCCGCGCTGGTGATTCGCGCGGCCATCTGGGTCTCGACGAACAGCGGGTCACGATAGCCACGCACCCGGCGGAGCGCCTCGACCTGCAATTCGCGCTCGGTCTCCAGCCGGCGACCGGCGATCCAGACGAGCTGATCGGCAATCTGCACGTCGATGAAGGCGCGCTGCACCTGCGCGGCCAGATCCAACCGCCGCTGACGAGCCTGCGCATCGGCCAGATCGAGCCCGCGCGCTGCATAGGCGAGCCGTGCATCGCGCTTGTTGCCGCGTTCGATGCGCTGCTCATAAGTGAGCGTCACCTGCGATTGTCCGAAGGCGTTGAAGGGACCGGTTCCGGCGAAATCTTCCGTCTCAAGCGTCACGACAGGGTTGGGTCTGACCCCGGCCTGCGTGATCCCGGCTCTTGCGCCCTCGACCGATGCCCGTGCGGCAACAACCTCAGGCGAGGCGCCGACGGCACGGTCAATCGCGGCCTCAAGCGTCAGCGGCTCAGCTGAAAGCCCAGCTGACCACAGCCCTGCGACCCCTGCAAGCAGGGTCGCACAAATTCTCGTATTCATTGGGAAACATCCCTTGGCTAACTGCTAGATTACGCGTGTCTTTCCAGCACGCGGTGAAGGCAGTCAGGGCTTGGGAGGGTTTAGCGGCGGTGCGCGCATGGTCGATCCAAGTGGTTTGATGGCCGCAGGCTTGAACCGCTCACTGCCAACGAAGTCAGCATCCTGACACGGGTCCATATCAACCGCTGCAAAACTGGGGCAGTGATGGTGCGAACCATACTGATCGCTTGCATCCGGCTGCGAGGAACTGCCTTCGTCGTGCTGGTCGGCATGATGCGCGCTGAAATGTTGCGGATCGCCCTCGTGCGACTCCGCTGGCCCGGCGTGGATGCCGGACACGAGCAACGCCATGGCGGCGAAAAGGGCGAAAACGATGCGCACGTTCCAGAGATAGCCGACGGTTTGGGGAATAGCCACTGTCACTGCATGAACTTTTTCAGGTCGGGCAGATCCCCACAGGATAGCCGAGGTGCCAAGCAGGCAAATGCAGACTCCGATCGCGTCCCTACGGTCAGGCCTGACCCCTTCTGCGATTCACAACCAGTCCAGCGCCGATAGGATGTAGATGCTGCCATAGGCCGCATACCTCTTTGCTGCCATTACGGTTAGCCGTGCACCAGGCTAAGGAAGCACGCTGGATTTGCGGGGCTACACAGTTCTGCGGAATATGCAGAGCAGCAATTGTTCTGTCTGCATGCGACAGACTCAGCCGGTGTTTCGCCGGAAAACGCACCAATTGAATTTCTGGATTGCGCCCCAAGGAGTGCGGTGTTCGCTGCGCCAGTCATCAACTAGGGAGAATTCACTGCCCAACGCCACCGCGAGGCTGGCAGCATCATGCCGGCAGACTGGCAGGCCACTGCACTTTTCCGGGCCATCTGGCGCAAAGGTGGCGATGATGACCAGTGTATCAGTCGTCGTGCCGGCCAGCAAAGCCTGACGGTAGGCCGCCTGCTGCTCGGGCTCGGTCAGGAAATGGAACACCGCCCGGTCGTGCCAGACACCATAGCGGCGCGCAGGGTGCCAGGCCGTGATGTCGGCGATCTCCCATAGGACGCATGCTGACTCATCGCCCAACCGGTCTTGTGATGCTTTCAACGCTGATCCAGCGATATCGACCACTGTCAGGTCGCTCCACCCCCTTGCCAGGAGTGCATCAACAAGGTTCGACGCACCGCCCCCAATATCTATGAAGGCACGTGTGGTAGGCACTGCAAAGCGGGTGAGCACTGCGAGAGTGTCGCTCGGCTCGGGCTGAAACCAGCTCACGTCGCCGGGCATCTTTTCAGTATAAACCCGTTCCCAGTGATCCTGCTGCTGGTCTGTCATCACGAAATTCCTGAAATTTGCATCTAATGGGCCACCTTAACCACAACGCGGGATGGCATGCCTCACCGCTGTGTCGATTGGCATATGCAATCTCACAGCAATCGAGCACCCTCGTTCACAGCAAGGCGATCCGCACGCGTATCATCGTCGGGTCTTGGCTCGCGCCTGCTTCCCGCTTTATTTGCGCCACAGGGAGCCCTGCGGCGAGTACTTGAATCCCGACAGGCGGCTTCGGCCTATTCGCGGATAGGAGCGGCAATGCGACAAACTGCCCAGCAGCGGTCATGATAACTCTCAGCGGCTACGCTGACTCTTTCCCAAAAGAGGACCCGTCCTTACTGCGGAGCGCAGTCGGCCGTTGATCATTCTTCCTTAGGTGATTGCAGATTACCGTTGCCATCTTGGCGGGGATTGCAACGCACCTGTCGAAGTAGAGCGCCTTAAGAGCGGTTCCATCGTTGAGGCACAACATTGCAACCTGACAACCCGGAACGCACCAGAGAGTGCAATTCTCCATATATTTCAATTGATTGGCGCACCCGACAGGATTCGAACCTGTGACCTTCGCCTTCGGAGGGCGACACTCTATCCAGCTGAGCTACGGGTGCTTCGCGACGCCCGACTAGCCGTTCCGGGGCCTGTTGGTCAACGACTTCCGACGACCCGCTGGAAACCTAAAGGTTCATTCAGTTGACCGAGGCGATCCGTGCCTGCTCGCACGCGTTCAAAGCAGCCGCCCGCTGGATGTGCTTACAGCCTGCTTACGGCGGACACATCTTGCGCTGAGCGCAACCCCACCAAGTATAAAATATCACTTGTTTACAGAAGTTTGAAAATATTTATGCCCGAAAAACCGGCCTTGACACGTGCCTTCGGAGGGCAGCGCTCTATCCAGCTGAGCTACGGGTGCATGGGCCATGCGTCGCGCGGCAATTTTGCCTGTGGGCGCGGCGCTTAGCAATAGCGTGGGCGCGGCGCTACACAATTGTTCCCTTGCGGCGGCCAGACTCGTCTGGGCGCAGGATTGGCACGGCCCGGCTTAACCAATCGGCAAGGTGCGGCGGTTAGATTTACCCGATGGCTACGCTCCCGCCCGAAACGACCTTGCCCCGAATAGATTCGGCCCTGCCTGGCGCGGCGGCAATCGAGGCGGAGTGGCTTGCCCTCCACCGGCAGGCGCAGGAGCTGGCAAAGCTCGCCCGAATCGCTGCTGAACCTGCGCAGATTACCCCTGCGCTTGGCCAGTTGATCGCCAACGCCAAATCATGGCAGCACACCTTGCTGAGCCAAGGGATCGAGGATGTCGCGGCGATGCTGGGCAGCGGAATGGCTGCATTGGCGACGCTTGCTGACCGGGGGCAGGACACCGGCGCCCCGGCGCTGGCGCTGTGGCGCGAGTTCCATGCCGCACGCGGCGCGCTGCTGGCGGTGCTGCATACCGATGGGGATGGCTGACGCAAATCTGTCCGGCTTGACTGCGTTCCCACTCTGTTCCATTTTGCCGCCATGGCTGGTGCGCATTCTTCATCCGCTGATTCGCCGCCGCTGGCGGGATTGACCGCTGGCGATGTCGCGCGCGGGATCGGGCGGCTGTTCGCGCGCAACGATATCTGGTGCCTGGGCGAAGTGCCGATCCGCAATGGTCGCCGCGCCGATCTGATGGGGATCGATGCCAAGGGGCTGGTGGTGATCGTTGAGATCAAGGTTGCGCGGGCTGATCTGCTGGGCGACACCAAATGGCCCGATTACCTCGATTTTTGCGATCGGTTCTTCTGGGGGGTGCCGCCGGGGCTGGATCGCAGCCCGTTGGAGAGCGAGGCTTACCGGCCCGAAACCTGCGGCGTGATCGTTGCCGATGGCTATGATGCCGAAATCCTGCGCCCGGCCGCGCTGGCTCCGCTGGCCCCGGCGCGGCGCAAGGTCGAGGTTGAACGGCTGGCGCGGATGGCGATGCGGCGGCACGCGGGGCTGATCGACCCGCTGTCCGCGGCAACCGGTGTGCGCGGCTGATATTATTGTGTCGCGCCGCAGCGATTTGTTCCATAGCCTGCCGTCATGCTTCCGCCTGATCTGCCCGTCCCGCTTGCGCTGCTGATCGTCAGCTGCGCCGTGACGCTGATCGTCGCGCTGCGCTATATGCTGTCGAGCGGGCTGTTCGCCTTTATCACCGCGCGGGTGCGGCCTGGCCTCTATGCCGGGCGCGGGCAGCAGATCATGCGCGAAGTGCGCTGGTCGATGCTGTCGGCAGCGATTTACGGCACGCCGGCGGGGATCGTGTTGTGGGGCTGGCAGCACCTCGGATGGACGCACATCACCGCCGATTTCGCCGCGCTGCCATGGTGGTATCATCCACTGTCGGTGCTGATCTACCTCGCGGTGCAGGACACCTGTTTTTACTGGGCACACCGCTGGATGCATCAGCCGCGCTGGTTCCGCATCGCCCATGCCGTCCACCACCAAAGCCGCCCGCCAACCGCGTGGACCGCGATGAGTTTTCACCCGATCGAGGCGCTGACCGGCGCGGTGGTGGTGCCGCTGCTGGTGTTTTTCGTGCCGATCAATATCGCAATGCTGGGACTGGTGCTGACGGTGGCGACGGTGATGGGGGTCACCAATCACATGGGGTGGGAAATGTTTCCGCGCTGGGTTGTTCATTCGCCATTGGGCAAGTGGCTGATAACGGCCAGCCATCACGAACGCCATCATGAGGAATATGGATGCAATTTCGGACTATATTTCCGCGTCTGGGACCGTTTGTGCGGCACCGACAAGGGATTATCGCAGCGGATCGTCGCAGCGGCCGGACATGGGCGCGAGGCGGCGGTTTGATGAGGCTCATAGCGCTGATGCTGGCTGGTGGCGGCGCGCTTGCCGCGGCAGGCCCCGCGCTGGCGGGCGATGTGGTGATTTCCGTCACCGATCTCAGGTCAACCAAAGGCGTGGTGCGCGCCTGCATGACGACCCGCGAAGATATATTCCCCAAATGCATCAAGGATCCGACCGCGCACCGCACGGTGGTGCCAGCCGGCGAGACAATCGAGATCCGCTTTTCCGGGGTAAAGCCCGGCGACTATGCGATCGCGCTGCTGCATGACGAGAATGACAATGGCAAGGCCGACCGCGCGCTGGGGATGATGCCTAAGGAAGGCTATGGCTTTTCGCGCGATGCACCGGTCAGGATGGCGCCGCCCAAATTCAAGGATGCGGTGTTCAAGATTGAAGAAGGCCTCAGCCGCGTCTCCATCAGGATGCGTTATTTCCTCTAGGGTCAGGATTTTCTCTAGGGTCAGGGCCTATTAACCCCGCCAAATCCGCCGATCGCTTAACGTGATGTTTACCACGCCGCGCCACAACGGCCGGGTAATTGTTCACACAAGGGGCGAATGACAGCCATGGACACTCTGCGCGGCACCTTCGACCACGGCGATTCTGCTGATCGGAGCTGGGACGCATCCGATGAGGAAAGCGCCGAACCGGCAAGCAACCGCGTGTCGCCGCCCGAAGCGATCGGGCAGGACGAACGCCGGATGCAGGTGCGCGCCTATAATCATTGGGCGAGCCTGCTGGGTGAACGGATGTTCCCCAATATCGATGATCTTGAACCGGCGCACCTGCCCGATTTCGGCCCCTATAGCGTGCTGCTCGATTTCTCGCTGGGGATTGATGATCCGGTGGTGCGTTTCGTTGGCGAAACGCTGGCGCGCGAATGCAGTTCTGACGGCAAGGCGATCAACCGTCTTTCGGACGTGCCGCCGCGCTCGTTGCTGAGCCGCATTACCGATCACTACATGCAGATCCTCGCCAATCAGGCCCCGATCGGATTCGAAGCCGAATTCGTCAATCAACGCGGCGCGGCGATCCTGTATCGCGGCATCCTGCTGCCCTATTCGAGCGATGATGAAACGATCGATTTCATCTATGGCGTGATCAACTGGAAAGAAATGGCTGACCAGTTGACCGCTGATGAACTGCTGCTCGAAATCGACCAGGCGCTGGAGCTGGGGGCTGATCTGGAAGTGGACTCCGAACAGCCGCTACGCGCCGCTGATCCCGTCACCGATTGGGCGGATTCTCCCGCGCACGAAGCCGACGATATGCCCGCCGAAACCGGCTCTGCTGCGTTTGTATCCGAGTTTTCTGACGAGCTTTCCAGCGATTATGCGGATGATGGTGACGATGATTTCGCCAATGTCGCGCCGCTTGATGCTGCGCCGTCGGAGGATGCCTCCCCTGCCGACCTGCCGCAGCCCGATTTCAGGCACTTCGGCCTTGACGACGATGATGAGGAATATGACGAGGACGAAGGCGAGGCCGAAAGCCCCGGCTACAGCTTTGCCAGCCTCGCCGATTATATCGAACCGCCGGTCAAAAAGGCGATCGACCCTTCGGAGTTCGCGCTTGATCCCTATGTCGATGCCAGCGTTGATACGGATTACGCCGCCATCGCCGCCGATGACGATGATGATGACGCGCCTTTCGTCGCAGAACTGCCAGCCGATGCCGGGATTTACGATTGCCTCGCTTCGGCGCGCGAATTGGCGCGCACCGCTGACACCACCGAAGACCGCAGCCGCAGCGCGCTTTATGCTGCGGTCAGCCGCGCTTACGACTTCGCGCTCGCCGCCGAGGCTGCGCCGGATGACTATGCCGAACTGGTCGCCGAAAGCGGGCTGACGGTGCAGGAACGTGCGCCGATGACCCCGGTGGTCAAGCTGGTGTTCGGGCATGATTACGACAAGACCCGGTTGACCGAATATGCCGCCGTGCTGTCCCATGCTCATCGGATCGGGCTTGAACGCGGGCGGTTGGCCGATTTCCTTGCCGAAACCGAAGGCGGGGTGAAAGCGGTGGTCAAGGCCGAACGCCGGATGCGCCGCGAAGAGCAGGGCAAGCCGGTTGACGATCCCGCCGCCGTGCGTGAGGCACTGGCGCAGCAGTTGCGCGCGCTCGACGCGATCATGCTCGAAGAACTCGACGGCGCAGGCCCCGAATTCGCACTGGCGCTGATCCGCCGTGACGAAACCGGCTGCGCGGAAATCCTCGCCGAAGTGCCCGAAGACATCGCGCAGATCGAACGCGCGGCGCGCAAGCTGTTTGGCTAGGCGCAGAACCTAGGGCGCTTTCCGGCCATTCCGGTTCACCTTGCGAACCGCTTCAGTTTGAGTTCAGGCAGAAACGCGGTAGGTATGGCAGCATGCGCAGTCGCCCTAACCTTGTCGCTTACGTCTTCGCTTTGCTGGCGAGCGCGCTGGCCGCGTTTCAGCCGGTCGCGGCGCAATCGATTCTGCGCGATGCCGAAACCGAACAATTGCTGGCCGACATGGTCGCCCCGCTGGTCGAAGCGTCGGAGCTTGAATCCGACAATGTCGACGTGGTGCTGATCAATGATGGTTCGATCAATGCCTTCGTGGCCGGGGGGCAGGCAATCTATGTCCATTCGGGCCTGATCAACGAAGCTGAAACCGCCAACGAGGTGCAGGGCGTGCTCGCGCACGAATTGGGCCACATCACCGCCGGTCACGTGATCCGCTTCAATGAGCGGACAAAGGCGGCGACCAACATCTCCATCCTGTCATTGTTGCTGGGGGTTGGTGCGGCGCTGGCCGGATCGAGCGATGCAGCGCTGGGTGCGGTGATGGCTGGGCAGCAGGCCGCGATGGGCAGCTTTCTGGCTTATAATCGCAATCAGGAAGCTTCGACCGATCTTGCCGGGGCGCGCTACCTTTCGGGAGCGGGTATTTCTGGTCGCGGCAT
The DNA here is from genome assembly GCF_040547625.1 of Porphyrobacter sp. MBR-155. Classification (NCBI taxonomy): domain Bacteria; kingdom Pseudomonadati; phylum Pseudomonadota; class Alphaproteobacteria; order Sphingomonadales; family Erythrobacteraceae; genus Porphyrobacter; species Porphyrobacter sp. MBR-155. Next base: position 64,261 of record NZ_JBEPQB010000006.1, on the reverse strand, counting down.
GCTCAAGTTCTTCGAACGGCTGCGCGGCAACGAGATTCGCCGGGGCTATAGCCAGTCGGATGAAGCCGCCTATTCCCGCACCCACCCGCTGTCGGGCGACCGGATTCAGACCTTGCGCGGACTGCTGGAAGAAGACCCGGCGTGGGGCGTTCCCCCCGATCCTGAATTGCAGGAACGCTTCATGCGTGCCCGCGCCAAGCTTTACGGTTTTCTCGCCGAACCGCGCCGCACGCTGACCTATTTCCCGCCGAGCGACACCAGCATTCCCGCCCGCTATGCGCGCGCCTACGCCTACCACAAGGATGCGCAGGTCGACATGGCGCTGGCCGAGGCCGATGCGCTGCTTTCAGCCGAGCCTGACAATCCGTGGTTCCTCGAACTCAAGGGGCAGGTGCTGCTCGAATCCGGGCGCCCGCGTGATGCGCTCGTCCCGCTGCGCCGCGCGACCGAGATCACCCGCGCCCATCCGCTGATCGCTGGAATGCTGGGCCATGCGCTGATCGCGACCGAGGATGAAGCCAATTTCGCCGAGGCGGAAACCGTGCTGCGCGCGGCGGTGCAGAAAGATCGCTACAATCCCTTCGCCTGGTATCAGCTGGGCGTGGTCTATGCCGCGCGCGGCGATATTCCGCGCGCGCGGCTGGCCAGCGCCGAACAGCAGGTGATGAGCCGCCGCTATCCCGAGGCCCTGCAAAACGCGCAGGCGGCCGAGGCGAACCTGCCCTATGGTTCAGCCGACTGGATCCGCGCACAGGATATTGCCCTGCAGGCGCGCAGCGAACTGGAACAGCTGCGCGACCGGCGCTAGGCTGATGACCACCCCCTGTTGTTGACGGAAACCCGATGTCCACCACGCCCCTGCCTGAAACGAACCACGCCGCGCCTTCGACCTTGCGTCATACCCTGCTGACGGCGTTGCTGGCGCTGGTGTTCGGTTTTGCGGGCGCGGCGGTGTGGTCTTATTCCGGCCTCGCCGATAACCGCACCCGCGCGTTCATGCTCGGCAATCCCGATATGTTGCCGCAAATGGTCGAAGCCTATGAGGCGCAGGAGGCTGAAAAGCGGCTGGCCGATATGGGGCCAGAACTGTTCACCCCCTTCCCCGGCGTGGTGATCGGCAACCCGTCGGGCAGCAAGGTGCTGGTCGAGTTTACCGATTATAACTGCCCCTATTGCGAGGCGAGCCTCAAGGATGTGAACCGGCTGGTGGCCGAAGATCCCGATCTTATGGTCGTGGTGCGCGAATGGCCGATCTTCGAAGGCAGTGAACAGGCCGCGCGCATGGCGCTTGCCGCTGGAATGCAAGGCAAATACCGCGCCTTTCACGACGCGATGTTCAGCACCGGCGATGTTACCGCGGCTGCGCAGGCGGCGGGGCTGGATATGGCGCGCGCGCAGGCGGATGCGGCGTCGCAGGCTGTGACGACCGAGATCGCGCGCAATTACGATCTCGCCCAGTCGCTCGGTTTCACCGGCACCCCGGCATGGATTGCGGGGCGAAAGCCGATTAGCGGTGCGGTGGGTTACGATAAGCTCAAGGCTGCGATTGCCGGGGACAAGGCGGGCTGATGCGCGCCAGCCGGGGGGTGGCTGGGGGGCTAATCGGGGCCGCGCTGCTTGCCGCCCCGCTTTCGGCTCAATCTGAATCGGCCGCGATCGATTACGCCGCTGAACGCGCTGCGATTGCTCACTATCAGGACGCCGACCAGCGCCTGCAAGACGTCGGCTGGCAATTGGTGCGCGGCAATGCCGGGTTCTGCCCCCGCTTGGTGCCATCCATCGGGCTGCAATTGCAGGACATGGCAAGTTACGGCGCGCCCGCGATTGCCCGGACGGCGATCGGCCTGAACGGTGACTTTGCGGTGCAGACCGCCGCACGCGGATCGCCCGCCGCGCGAGCGGGTGCCTTTGCCCGCAACCGTGAAATCACCCGGCTCGAACGGCTCGATCCCAATCAATGGCCCGCAGCAGGCCCGGCGATGGATTGGCAGCGACTGGTGTGGGCGCATGATCATATCGACGCGATGCTGACCGAACATGGCGGCATCGCGGTTGGCTTTGCCGATGGCAGCGAAGCGCGCGTTCAGCCGGTTGAGGTGTGCACCACCCGGTTCGAACTTATGGGCGAAGGCAAGACCGCCGTGGCTGACGGCGCGCGCGTGGTGATCGGCATTGATTTTCCCGCTTTCGCCTATGACGAAGCAGTTTTCGCCGGCGTGGTCGCGCATGAACTGGCGCATAATGTGCTGGGGCATGACGCGTGGCTTGATCGGAACGGGCGCAGCCGCCGCCATGTGCGCCGCATCGAACGCGAAGCCGACCGGTTGATCCCGTGGCTGCTCGCCAATGCGGGCTATGACCCCGCCGCCGCCGTCACCTTCATGACCCGCTGGGGATCACGGCACGCCGCCGGGTTCCTGATAGTGCGCAAACACGATGGCTGGGACGAGCGCGCGGCATTCATCGCCGCCGAATTGCCGATCATCGCCGAGGCCATGGCGCGCGAGGGCCGGGCTGATTGGGCAAGGCATTTCCGCCGCGAGATCGACCCTTCAGGCGGCCTTGCGGCCAAGCCCGGCAAATGATCGCTGCGCCCAACCGTGGCTGGCCCGCGCCCGCCGCCGCGATTTGCGGTGCGGACCGCCGCGAAATCGTTTAGGACGTTCCGGCTATGGCAGTGCTCCAGATCCAGGCTGCGCCGTTCTTTGCGAGCAAGAACCGGGCGTTCTGGAACCTCCAGCTGGCTGGCTGGGGCGCGGCATTTCTGCTGCGCGCGGCATCGGCGCTGGCAAATGGCCAGCCGCTCGATCTGCTGACGCTGATCCTTGTCACCACCATCACCGGCTTTTCGATCAGCCTGATCCTGTCGGTGATCTATCGCCAGCTGATCCGGCAACAGCCGTTTGTCACCTGGGGGCTGACCGCGCTGGTGCTGCTGGTGGCGGTGGTGCTGCACGCCTCGATCGATGCATGGGTGCAGGGGATCTATTACGCCGCCAGCCGCGAGACCACCTTTGCGCAGCGGCTGATCGGCTTGCTCTATCTGCCGCTGACCTTGCTGGGCGGGTGGAGCGCATTGTATTACGCGATCAATTTCTTCCTCACCGTGGAACAGCAGGCTGACCGGCTCGAACGGCTCGAAGCGCAGGCAACCGCCGCGCAGCTGGCGATGCTGCGTTACCAGTTGAACCCGCATTTCCTGTTCAACACCTTGAATTCGATCAGCACGCTGGTGCTGCTCAAACAGACCGGGCCTGCCAATGCGATGCTCACCCGGCTATCGGGCTTTCTGCGCCACACGCTGGTGGCGGAACCCGGCAGTCAGGTGACGCTGGAGCAGGAGATCGAGACGCTGCAGCTCTATCTCGACATCGAACGGATGCGGTTTGAAGAACGCCTGCGCACCCATTTCGACATTGATGACGCCGCCTTGTCGGCGCGGTTGCCATCGATGCTGTTGCAGCCGCTGGTCGAAAACGCGATCAAATATGCGGTCAGCGCGCAGGAAGAAGGCGCGCGCATCTCGCTCACCGCTCGGGTGATCGGTGATCGGCTGCGCTTGACGGTTGAAGATACCGGCCCCGGCGTGGATGAGCCGCTGCATTATCTGACGCGCGATAATGGCGATTTGCGGGCGGTTATCGATGCCAACCCGGTGCCGGGCCGCCCGGTCTCCACCGGGGTTGGCCTTGCCAATATCCGCAACCGCCTGCGGCAGGCCTACGGCGAAAATCACCTGTTCGAAACGCGCTCGGAAGCCGGCGGCGGCTTTACGGTGATGATCGAGATTCCATTCATCAGGCAAGACGCCGCCCAACCCCAATCTCGCTCTGCGCCAGCGGCGGTATCCGCTGCTGCCAGCACGAGCGACAACGTCATCGCCATCACCCCCCCGCAACGCAACTTCGGAACCCCAGCATGACCATCAGAACCATCCTCGTCGACGACGAGAAGCTCGCCGTTCAGGGCCTGCAATTGCGGCTCGCCGCGTTTGAAGATGTCGAGATCATCGACACCTGCGCCAACGGGCGTGAGGCGATCCGCAAGATCAAGACGCAAAAGCCCGATCTGGTGTTCCTTGATATCCAGATGCCCGGATTTGACGGGTTTTCGGTAGTCAAGGGCGTGATGGAGATCGAACCCCCGCTGTTCGTGTTCGTCACCGCCTATGAGGAACACGCGATCCGCGCGTTTGAAGCCAACGCGGTCAATTACCTGATGAAACCGGTTGACGAACAGAGGCTTGCCGACACCATCGAACGCGTACGCCATCGCCTTGCCGAGAAGAAATCGGCCGAAGATGCCGAACAATTGCTCGATGTGCTGGCCGAAGTTGCGCCTGACCGGGCGGCCGATTTCGTCGATACTGCCTCCTCCACCCCTGAAAGCGCCGATCGCTTTGAAAAGCTGATCAACATCAAGGATCGCGGCCAGATCTTCCGGGTCGAAGTTGACACCATCGAACATATCGAGGCGGCGGGCGATTACATGATCATCTCCACCGGCGACAATTCGCTGGTGCTGCGCGAAACGATGAAGGACCTCGAACGGCGGCTCGACCCGCGCAAGTTCCAGCGGGTGCACCGTTCGACCATCGTCAACCTCGATCTGGTGCGGCAGGTGAAGCCACACACCAATGGTGAGTGTTTTCTGGTGCTGGAATCGGGCGCGGAAGTGAAGGTTTCGCGGTCTTACCGGGATGTGGTGGCCAGATTTGTTCACTGACCCCCAACCCCGTTCGTGCTGAGCTTGTCGAAGCACCGCTTTTCCTTCTAACAAAGTGAAAGACAGCCCTTCGACAGGCTCAGGGCGAGCGGAGTTGTTTTGTGACCTTCACCCTCCCCGGTTTCGACCTCGCCAAATTCATCCGCGAAACGCTGGCCGAAGACCTTGGAGAAGGCCTGCCCGGCGGCGGACGCGATGTCACTTCGGAGAGCGTGATCCCCGCCGATGCGCGGTTTTCGGGCGTGATGGACAGCCGCGATGCGATTGTCGTTGCAGGCCTGCCGCTGGCCGAGGCATTCTTCCGTCACCTCGACCCCGATTGCACAATCGAATGCCTCGCGCATGATGGTGACAAGGTGCCCGCCGGCACCGATCTGATGCGGATCGAAGGCAAGGCCCGCGCGCTGCTGACGGCGGAGCGCAGCGCATTGAACATCGTGCAGCACCTGTCGGGCATTGCCACCATGACGCTAGGCTATGTCACCGCGATGCGCGGGCCGGATGGCAACCCCGCCTGCACCCTGCTCGATACCCGCAAGACCATTCCCGGACTGCGCTTTCTGGAGAAATACGCGACCCGCCAGGGCGGCGCGCAGAACCACCGCATGGGATTGTGGGACGCGGCGATGATCAAGGATAATCACGTTGCGGTGGCGGGCAGCGTTGGTGAGGCGGTGGCCCGCGCGCGCGATGCTGGCGTGGCGCGGATCATCTGCGAGGTTGACCGGCTCGACCAGATCGAACCCGCGCTGGCAGCAGGCGCGCACCACCTGTTGCTCGACAATATGTCGCCCGAAACGCTGGCCGAGGCCGTGGCGCTGGTCGCAGGCCGCGTGCCGACCGAGGCGAGCGGCGGAGTAAACCTTGAAACAATCGCAGCCAAGGCCGCGAGCGGGGTCGATTACGTCTCGGTCGGGCGGCTGACGCAAAGCGCGCCTGCGGCGGATATCGGGCTGGATTTCAAGCCGGTATGAAGTGGCGCAAGGGGTCGCGGCCTTGGCCGATCAATGTCTTTGCCGTCACCTTCCTGAGCGTGGGGGCATGGCAATTGGCTGACAACCTGACAAAGCTGCATCGTCATCAAATTATCCTCTTCGGAACCGAGATTTCGCGTGATGAAATGATCGTCTTGCTGTCGGCGCAGTTCACGATCCTGTGCATTCCGGTCGTGGCGATCTGGCTGTTCGGCAGCAGGGTGGCGCGCTGGCTGATCACCATCATGACGGCGTGGGGTGCGCTGACTTTCTTGATGCAACTCGACACCGCTCGCCTGCCCATGACGATGGAAATGAGCCTGCTCGATTTCTGGAATCTCTACGGAACGAGGATGGCCTTTCTGGTGGCTGTCATCTTGTTGTTTGCTCCGGACGCGCGTGGCTGGTTTGCCCACAAGGGAGGCGATGAGGTTGCGGTGTTCGAATAACGTCCCCACAGCCCCTCGTCATCGCGAGGGGCGCAGCCCCGCGGCGACCCATGAACCGGGGGCCCTGCGGAACGCATCGGTCGATGGATTGCTTCGTCGCCTGCGGCTCCTCGCAATGACGATGCTTCTGGCCACAAGTGCGTCCATCGCCCACGCGCAGGCCTATCAATGCCGCGCGCCGCAGGTCAGCACCGTTCCGCGCATTGCGCCCGATGGCCCGCGCCGGGTGATGCCGATCACGGGCTATACGCTTGCACTCAGCTGGAGCCCGGAGTTCTGCAAACCGCGCAAGGATGCCCGCGCCCATGCGGTACAATGTTCGGGCAGCAACGGCAGCTTCGGCCTCGTGGTGCATGGGCTGTGGCCCGAAAGCGGGCAAAGCTGGCCGCAATGGTGCGATGCGGGCGCGGCGCTGACCCCGGCGCAGGTGCGCAGCGCGCTGTGCATGATGCCCTCACCGCAGCTCGTGGCGCGGGCGTGGGCCAAGCATGGCAGCTGCATGGTCAAACGCCCTGACGCGTATCTCAAGGTCACGCGCATCCTGTGGGAGTCTTTACGCATCCCCGATTACGACCGCATCAGCCGCGAAGACAGCCTCACCGCAGGCCGCATCCGCGCCGCCTTTGCCGATGCCAATCCGGGCATTCCCGAAAGCGCCATCGGCGTTAAGCTGAACGAACGCGGCTGGCTGGAGGAAGTGCGGCTATGCTACGCCAAGACCTTCCGCCCGGTGCGCTGCCCGGCGGCGCGATGGGGGGCGAAGGATGGGGCGGCGGCGAAAATCTGGCGGGGGTTATAGGCTGGTCTAGGCTGCGGTTAGACCCCTGCTAGACCCTGTCTCGACTGGCGTATTCGCAATGTTTCACGTGAAACATTGGCCTTTGTTGTCGCATCGTAAAAAGCTGAAAACCGGTTCCCACTTTTCAGCACGATGCTCTACCGCCGCTCCTTGAAGAACCCGCGCAGCATTGCCGCCGCCTCGGCCTCGCCAATGCCGCTATAGACTTCGGGCCGGTGCAGGCATTGCGGCTGGTCGAACACCCGCGCGCCGTGTTCCACCGCGCCGCCTTTGGGATCGCTCGCGGCGTAGTAGAGGCGGGCGATGCGGGCATGCTGGATGGCACCGGCGCACATCGCGCAGGGTTCGAGTGTGACCCACAGCTCGCAATCGCTCAGCCGTTCATCGCCCAGCACCTGCGCCGCGCGGCGAATCGCCAGAATCTCGGCGTGGGCGGTAGGATCGCGATCGGTGCGCGGGGAATTATGCGCCTCGGCAATCACCACCCCATCCTTGACCACCACCGCGCCAATCGGCACCTCGCCCGCCTGCGCGGCCGCCCGCGCGGCGGCGAGGGCACGTTGCATCGGCAAGGGAAGCGGCCAGATCGTCATCATCGCCGGGCTAGCCGGGGCAGCGCAGCCGCGCAACTTGCTTGACGATTCGGGTCCGCCCCGTTATGCGCGCCGCTTTCCCTGTCTAGGCCCGAGCTTAGACCCGATTTTTACGAGAAGAGACAGACCATGGCTCGCATCTGCGAACTGACCGGCAAGGGCCGCATGACTGGCAACAATGTCAGCCACGCCAACAACAAGACCAAGCGCGTGTTTCTGCCCAACCTGCAGAACGTCACGCTGATGAGCGAAAAGCTGGATCGCAGCTTCAAGTTCCGCGTGTCGACCCACGGGCTGCGCTCGGTCGAGCACAATGGCGGGCTGGATAACTGGCTGCTCAAGACCAGCGACGAAAAGCTGTCGGCGGGTGCGCTCAAAGTGAAGCGTGAGCTGGTTAAGGCCCAAGCGGCGGCGTAATCTCGGCTGTCCTTCGGGACGCGCAAGCCAATCGATTAGGCGCTCGGGATTTCCCGGGCGCTTTTCGTTTGCGCCGTCATATCTGCGGGTCGAACACCAGCTTCGCCAGCAAGCTGCGCTGGATGATCGAGAAATTGTCGTCCGACATCACCCACACATCGACCCGCCCATCCTTGCGCGGACGCAGCGCCAGCCCTTCGTAATTCTCGCGCGGGATCACGCGATCGAGCGGCAGGGTGATGCCGGGCGCAAACTCGCCGCCTGCCTGCGGGGGCTTTCCAATTGCCAGCAGCGCGGAAAACGGCGGCCAGACGGTGCGTGATGGCCGCGCCAGCTTGCGCATCAGCACCAGCAGGCGGCCATCAGGCAATTGCGCCATATCGGTTGCCTCATAGCCTTTGGCGGGCGAGCGAAAGCGGAAGGTGGCAGGCGCTCCGCCGCCAACCGGGTCAGCGGTGAAGATCAGGCCCTCACGCCGGCCTTCAGGCACAATGACGAAGCGTCCGTCGGCCAGCCGCACCATCGCCTCGATCCCGGAATTATCCGGCCAGCGAACCGCATCGCGCAGATCGCGCACCCCGTCAGAGCGACCGGCGATGGTGCTGCGCTGAATGGTGTGCACCTGTTCATAGCCAAGCCAGTAAGAGCCGGTCGCGGGATCGCGGGTAGCGGATTCGATGTCGGTCAGGATATATTCCTGCCCCGGCGGAACCGCTTGGCGGCTCATGGCCATCCGCGGCGCGGGCAGATCAGGCGCGGTGAAGGTCATGCGAAAGCCGCGATCGGTGAAGGCAAAGAACCTGCCCTGCTCCAGCGCGAACATGGCCGAAAAACCGCCAAAATGGGCGCTTTGCGCGCGATACTGCCAGACGCCCGCCAGTTCCCATTGGGCCACAGGGGTTGGCGCTGCGTCGACGATCAGGGTCGCGGTAATATCGCGCGGCAGCGCCGGTTCAACCGCGCTGCGCAGCCACGTGCCGGGTGCGCACAGCAGGGCCACGGCCAGCGCCGCAGTCAGCCTGCCGATGGCGCGCATGTCAGTTCATCGGCCCGGTAAACAGCAACGGATCGAGCCGCGCATCGCGCCACTTGATACCCCAGTGCAGGTGCGGCCCCGTGGCCCGGCCGCTGGCGCCGATCCGGCCAACCGGCTGGCCTTGGCGCACCGCATCCCCTTCGCGCACCAGAATGGCCGAATTGTGCAGGAACGCGCTGTTGAGGCCGTTGCCGTGATCGATGATGAGCAGATAGCCTTCAAGGCTGAACGGCCTATCCGTCGCCAGCACCACCACGCCATCGGCTGGCGCAACAAAGGTGGCATTATCGCCGCCAGCAATGTCGATGCCCGAATGATAACTGCCCGGTTCGCCGCGATAGATGCGTTGCGAACCAAACCGCCCAGAAATACGCCCGCGCACCGGCCAGATGAATTGCTGCCGCCAGCCTTGCGCGCCAGTGTCAATCGCGCGCGCGGCGATGATGCGGGCCAGTTCGGGCCGGCGGCGCTTCATGAACGCTTCGCTGGAACCGCCAGAACGCCGCGCCACATTCACCCGTTCAATCTGCCAGGCACGCGGCGCGATGGTGAGCGCGGTGGTCACCACGCGCCCGTTCTGCAAGGTGGCCGCCAGTTCCGCTTCCGGCCCCGCATCGCGATCAAACGCGGCGAAGAAATGCCCTTCGGTGTCAAATGTAAGCGGCTGATCGCCAAGTCGCGCGGACACGGCCCCCGCCGGGATGCGCCCGCGGATCCAGCCGCCTTGGGTCAGCTCTCCTGCGAATGTGAAACGGGCAGGGACAATGTCGGTTTGCGGCGTTGGCGCGGCTGCGGGTGCGTTGGGTAGAGCAGGTTTGGGGATCGCCGTCGGCGTGTCCGCAGCGGCAAGCGATTGCGCCCCGGCCCTGTCACCCCCGGAACAACTTACCGACAAGGCAAGGGCAATCGCACCCACAGCAACAGCAACGCAGCGCATAATCAATCAGATCAAGCCTGATCCAGCAGGCGGCGCGTGGCGATTTCGCATGAGGCATAGGCCTCCTGCCGCTCGGCGCTCCAATAGCGCAATTCGGCCAGTTCGATCGCTTCGCCGCTGACCGCGCAATAGACGTGCGCGCCGGGGCGCAGCACGCGGAAGGTGGAGGGGCCGTAGTGAAGCTTGGCGGCCTTATCGGAAGAAGACATCAGCATGGGGCGAACCATAGCATCGAGTGGCTAGCTGAACAAATCATCTTGCTTGGGCGGGGTCGCGGGGCGCGGTTTGGGGGCTGGTCGCGGTGTAGGCGTGGTCGCAGCGCCAGAGGGCACTGCGTCCATCTGCCCATCACGGAATTGCAGCACCAGCGCCGCCTCACGCGCGGCCTCTGCGCGGGTGGTCAGCGCCCTGCCGCCAGCATCGCGGATGATCGCATAGCCGCGCTCCAGCGGTTTTTCGGGGTGGAGCTGGCTCATTACCCGCGTCAGGGCCGCAAGCCGGTCTGTGCCGATACGCAAAGGCCGATCAATCAGCGCAGGCGTCAGCCGCGTCCGATCCAGCCGCCGCGCCGCTTCGGCAGCACTCCGCGTCAGCAGGCTGGGCGATAGCCGCGCCGCAACGCCCGCCAGCCGCTCGCGCCCCTTGGCCGAGCGTTCGCCAAGGCCGCGCCGCAGCCGCTCCGCCAGATCATCCAGCCGCTGCGTCTGCGCCTGCAACAACGCCTCGGGCCGGGGCAGCAGCCGCGCGCGCGCCGCCAGCCGTTCGCGCCCCATTTCGACCGGGCGATAGACCGCGCGCCGTTGCCGGGCGCCAAGATCGGCCAGCGTCATCGCCAGATCAGCGCGCACCGGCACCGCCATCTCCGCCGCCGCCGTGGGTGTGGGGGCGCGGCGGTCAGCGGCGAAATCGGCCAGTGTGGTGTCAGTTTCATGCCCCACCGCCGAGATTACCGGGATGGTGCATTCGGCGATGGCGCGCACCACCACTTCTTCGTTGAAGCTCCACAGATCCTCGATCGACCCGCCCCCGCGCGCCACGATCACCACATCGGGGCGCGGGACAGGGCCGCCGGGTTGCAAGGCCGAAAAGCCCCGCACCGCCGCCGCCACCTGATCGGCTGCGCCCTGCCCCTGCACCAGCACCGGCCAGACGATCACATGGGTGGGAAAGCGATCCGCCAGCCGGTGGAGGATATCGCGGATCACCGCGCCGGTCGGCGATGTCACCACCCCGATCACTTGGGGCAGATACGGCAGGCGGCGCTTCTTGCTATCCGCGAACAGGCCTTCCGCCGCCAGCCTTGCGCGGGTCTTCTCCAGCAGCGCGAGCAACGCGCCCTCGCCCGCCAATTCGAGCGAATCGATCACGATCTGGTATTTCGACCGGCCCGGATAGGTGGTCAGCTTGCCGGTGGCGATCACCTCCAGCCCGTCTTCGGCGCGGAAGGCGAGCCGCTGGGCATTGCCCTTCCACATCACCCCGTCGATCACCGCGCCTTCATCTTTCAGCGCGCAATAGAAATGGCCGGACGCGGCGCGCTTCACGCCCGAAAGCTCCCCGCGCAACCGCACAAAGCCGAAACGATCCTCGACCGTGCGCTTCAGCAACGCGGATATTTCGCTAATGGTGAGCGGCTGCGCGTTGTCCCCGCCGCGCGAGCGCGCTACCAGCCCGGCATCATCATCGTGTATCGGCGGAGGGGCCATGAATATCCTGCTTCTGGGTTCGGGAGGCCGCGAACATGCGCTGGCATGGCAATTGGCGCAATCCCCCGCCTGCACCCGGCTTTACGCTGCCCCCGGAAATCCCGGCATTGCCGAGGAGGCGGAATGCGCGGCGCTCGACGCGAGCGACCACGGCGCGGTGATCGCCTTTTGCGAAGCCAAAGCGATCGGCCTCGTGGTGATCGGGCCGGAAGCGCCGCTGGTGGACGGGCTTTCCGACAGCCTGCGCGCCGCCGGGGTGCCGGTGTTCGGCCCCTCGCAGGCAGCGGCGCAATTGGAAGGATCAAAAGGCTTCACCAAAGACCTGTGCGCCCGCGCGGGCATCCCGACCGCAGGCTATGTCCGCACCGCATCGCTGGCAGAAGCCCGCGCCGCGCTCGCCCGGTTCCAGCCGCCCTATGTGCTCAAGGCCGATGGCTTGGCAGCAGGCAAGGGCGTGGTGATCGCCGAAACGCTGGCCGAGGCCGAGGCCGCGCTCGCCGACATGTTCGCCGGAGCCTTCGGCGCGGCCGGGGCCGAGGTGGTGATCGAGGAGTTCATGCACGGCGAGGAGGCGAGCTTCTTCGCGCTCACCGATGGCACCACCATCATCCCGTTCGGTTCTGCGCAGGATCACAAGCGCGTGGGCGACGGCGATACCGGCCCCAATACCGGCGGCATGGGCGCATACTCCCCCGCCCCGGTGCTGACGCCGGAATTGCAGGCGCGCGTCATGGCCGAGATTATCGAGCCGACGGTGGCAAGGATGCGCGCGGATGGGGTGCCATATTCAGGCGTGCTGTTTGCAGGCCTGATGCTGACCGCCGAGGGGCCGAAACTGATCGAATACAACGCCCGCTTTGGCGACCCTGAATGCCAGGTGCTGATGATGCGATTGCGTGATGACCTGGCAAACATGATGTGGCTGTGCGCTACCGGCGCACTGGATGAACTGGACGAGGAATCGCCCGAATTCGAAGGCTGCACCGCGCTCACAGTGGTGATGGCGGCCAAGGGCTATCCCGGAAGCCCGGACAAGGGCGGCGCAATCAATCTGGGCGGGCCGCACCATGAATGGGTGAAGGTGTTCCATGCCGGAACCGCTCTTGTGGATGGCGCGCTGGTGGCGAGCGGTGGCCGCGTGCTGAGCGTGACCGCGATGGGCGCGAGCGTAACCGAGGCGCAGCGGCTCGCCTATGCGGCGGTTGACCGGATCGCCTTCGCATCCGGCTTCTGCCGCCGCGACATCGGCTGGCGGGAGGTGGCGCGGGAACGTGGAAAAACTTCTACTTAGGACTGGTCAAGCGGGGCAAACTGGCCTATTGTTCTGCATTTGTTCGCGGAGGTTGTATGTCGGAATTGGAGCCCGTTCATCTGCAAGAGGATGAAGACACTGGGGATCGGTTTCTCGTTTATTCTGACGGAACCGGACTTCACGTCGAGGTCGGCTATGCCGGTGAGCAACTGTGGATGACACAAGCCCAGATCGCTGCACTTTACGGGCGAGACATCTCGACAATATCGCGGCATATCAACAATATTCTCGAAGAAGGTGAGCTGGATTCGACTTCTTTGCGGAAAACGCAAACAAGTCTGGGGCGTCCGGCCGCAATCTACTCCCTCGATATGGTGATCTCTGTCGGTTACCGTGTGTCCTCCAAGCAGGCTACGCTCTTTAGGAAGTGGGCAACCGATAAGTTAGTCCAGTTCGCGACCAAGGGGTTCATCATCGACGCCCCTCGGCTGAAAAATCCTGCGTATCGCGATCGCATCGCTGAACTCAAAGAGATCATTCGGGACATCCGTTCGGATGAAGCAAATGTTTACAGCGAGTTGAAGGCGATCTGTGCCCTATGTCAAGACTATGATGGGAGTTCGCCAAAGTGGAGGGATTTCTATAAGAAGACTCAGGCCAAATTAATCTATGCAGTCTGCAGTAAAACTCCCGCTGAAGTGATCCACTCTCGAGCCGATGGATCTGCAGAAAACATGGGGCTTCGAGCTTGGCCGAATGAGAACATTCGAAAGACCGATGTGACAATCTCCAAGAATTATCTTGGTGAGGCCGAAATTCGAGAGCTGAATCGCCTGACAACAATCCTTCTCGATATTTTCGAAGATCAGGCTGACCTTGGCCGCCTAACTCTTATGAGCCAAGCAGAGGCTATTCTCGATAAGCAATTGCGCAGCCTTGGGCGCGTCGTGCTCAGTCATGGGGGTAAAATCTCGATGGACGATGCCAAGCGCAGAGCTGAAACAGCATTCAGCAGATTCAAAGCCAATCAAAAAGCGATCAGGAAGGCTGAAGCTGACCGGGCAATCGCCGAAATTAAAGCAGCACAGAAGAAGCTGCCGAGGGAAAGCCGCGACAAATAGAAATTGATCACGATCAAGGACGCACACCCACCGTGGGCGGATAAGGTAAGCATGACCCAGCACTCCCTTCGCGCCATCATCCTGCTAGCCGCCCCGCTCTTGGCGCTTTCCGCCTGCCAGACTGCAGGCACTGGCAACCCACCGCCGATGGTGGGCAAATCCACTTCGCCCTCGCCCGACACCCGCGCGCCTGCTTTCGTCGAGGCGGCCTGCGGCGGGTGTCATGCGGTTGAACCGCCGTTCCTGTCGCCCAATCCGGCCTCGCCCAGCTTTGCCGCGATTGCCAACCGGCGGGGCCTGTCCGAAAAGTCGCTCGCCGATTGGCTGGCCGAGGCGCATAATTACCCCGAGGACATGGACTTCACCCTCACCCGCCCACAGATCGACCAGATCGCGCGCTACATGGTGACGCTGCGCAAGGCCGGATACGTGCCGGACGAGTAATACCAACGCGTGTCGCGTCAGCATTGCAGCGCGCTGGTATAGGCGCGCGGCATCCCCGCGTTTTGCCGATTGCCGCAAAAGGTGTTATGCCGCTCCCCGGTCGCATTCGAGAAGGGGGGTCTCGATGCCATATCGCAACGCACATTATTTTGTAGGTGCTGTCCTGCTGGTCATTCTGACGGGCTTCTGGGCAAGCTATTTTTCAGTAGCCAATGGGGTGCCGACGGCGTTTCATGTCCATGCAATTTCATCGATGACCTGGCTGCTGCTGTTGATCGCGCAGCACGTGGCGATCCACCGCCGTCACAATGCGCTGCACAAGCAGATGGGGTTGGCGAGTTTTGCCTTGTTTCCGTTTCTGATTCTCGGCTTCGTGATGATCATCAACGTTTCGGCCACGCGGTATTCCGCTGGCGGGGATGAGGGCATCGCCCTGCTTGGGCCGGCGTTCGGGATCGGAATGGCAATCGCCATCGCCGCCTATCTCACGCTATTCTATCTCGCGCTCAAACACCGCCGTAATGTGAAGCTCCACGCTGGTTACATGCTGGCGACACCGCTGATCCTGTTTGAATCGCCTTTCAGCCGCGTCATCCTCGACTATCTGCCGTGGTTCAATGTCATCGGCAGCGAAGGGCCGCGCGTTGTGCTCGACGTCATCGTGATCAGCGATGGCCTCGCGATCCTGTTCGCGCTGGGGCTCTATGCGATGGATCGCAAGCACGGTGCCCCATGGCTGATCGCTTCGGCCTTCATGGGCGCGCAGGCGGCGGTAATGTGGTTTGCACCCTCAATCCCGCTGATCGGCAGCGCATTTGGCGTCTATGCGGCAATCCCGCCGGCTGTATCGCTCGCGCTGGGTGTTGTCGCAGGCGGGGCGGCTGCATGGTTCGGTTGGGAGGCAGGCAAGGCACCGCGCAAGCGCGCCGCGCAGCCCGCCTGAGCCCTTTAAAGCCGCTCTGCCATCAGCGCGACCATGTCGGCCTCAGGGCGCGGGCCGTAATGCGCGATCACTTCGGACGCGGCAATCGCCCCGCGTTTGAGACAGCGCGTCAGCGGTTCGCCCTTGACATAGCCCGACAGGAACCCGGCGGCGAACTGATCGCCCGCGCCGGTGGTGTCGACCACCTTGATCACCGGCACCGCGGCAACCTCGGCGCGCTCACCATGGGCAATCGCGACTGCGCCCTTTTCACTGCGGGTGGCGACCAGCACCGGCACCTTGCCCGCGACCATCGCAAGGCCCGCTTCGAAATCAGCTTCGCCGGTCAGGGTGGCGAGTTCGCTTTCGTTGACGAACAGGATGTCGATCACACCGTCTTCGATCATGGCGCGGAAATCATCGCCGTGGCGGTCAATCACGAAGCTTTCCGAAGCGGTAAAGGCAACCTTGCGGCCCGCCGCACGCGCCACTTCGATCGCGCGGCGCATCGCGCGGCGAGGTTCCTCGGGATCCCACAAGTAGCCTTCGAGATAGAGAATCGCCGCCGAAGCGATCAGATCTTCGTCCAATGCAGCGGCGGGGAGGTATTGGCCCGCGCCAAGAAAGGTGTTCATCGTCCGCTCGCCATCGGGGGTGACGAAGATCAGCACGCGGCCGGTGGCAGGTTCGCCTTCACGCGCGGGCGTATCAAAATCGATCCCGGTGGCGCGCATATCGTGGCGGAACACCTTGCCCAGCTGATCGTCAGAAACCTGCCCGATAAACGCGCATTGCAGGCCAAGCGTGGCAAGGCCAGCAAGCGTGTTGGCCGCAGACCCGCCCGACAATTCGCGCGCCGGGGGCATGGCTTCGTAAAGTTCATCAGCCCGCGCCTCGTCGATCAACGTCATCCCGCCGCGATTGAGCTGGAGTTCGTCGATCAACTCCTCCTCGCACGAAGCAATCACATCGACCACGGCATTGCCGATGGCGATCACGTCATAACGGGGCGGGGTGGTTTCGGGCACGGCAAGTTCCTTCAATAGCGCTTGCGCGCCGCCTAGCCGCCTTCTTGGCCCGCGCCAAGACCTGTGTGCGGTGCGGTTCGCATGCGTTGACTTCGCGCGGCGCTGCCCGCATTTCCCGCCCCATGTCCGCTGTTCCCGCCGCTCTTGCCAAAGCCATTGGCCAGCTTGCCGACCGCGCCGTGGTAATGGTGGCGATCAAGAGCATCGCAATCACGCTGGCGCTGTTCGCAGGACTGGGCGGGGGGTTCTATTTCGGGCTTGCCGCCTTGGGCGAAAGGCTGGGCGCGCACGGGGGGTGGGCCGTGCTGTTTGCGCTGGTGCTGGTGCCGATCGCGGTGTGGCTGCTGTTCCGGATTGTGGCGCTGGCGGTGCTGCAGTTCTTCGCCGACGAGGTCGTGGCGGCGGTCGAAGCGCGGTATTATCCGGCGCTGGCGGCCACGGCGCGCGCGCTGCCATTCCGCCGCGATCTGACCAATTCGCTGCGCGGACTGCGCAGGGCACTGGGCTACAACGCGCTGGCGCTGCCGGTTGCGGGGTTGGTCATGTTCACTGGGATCGGCCCGGCGCTGGTGTTTCTGGCGGTAAATGCCGTGCTGCTGGGGCGCGAACTGACCGACATGGCGTGGCTGCGTCATTGCGCGGGTGATGAGGTGGGCAATCCGGCGGGGCGCGGCGAACGGATGCTGCTGGGCGCGGCGGTTGCAGGGTTGATGCTGGTGCCGTTGGTGAACCTGATCGCTCCGATCATTGGCGCGGCGGCGGGCGCGCATCTGGTGCTGCGGCGGCTGGAGCAGGCGGGCGGGCCGCGATGATCCGGCGCGTGATTGCTCTTACTGCACTGGGGCTGGCGCTGTCCGGCTGCGTGGGCGGCGCGAGGCCTGCCGCTGACCGCGCCGCACCGCGCAGCGCGATTGTGGTGGTGCCGCAGGTGATGGCGGCACAAGGGCTAGGGGGCGTGATCGGATCGCCCGCAGGCGCGCTTACCCGCCGGTTCGGTGCGCCGCGCATCGATCTTGCCGAAGGCGACGCGCGCAAGCTGCAATTTGCCGGGCCATCCTGCGTGCTCGATATCTTCCTCTACCCGCTCAGCGCCGGGGCGGAGCCAACCGCCACCCATGTCGATGCGCGACTGCGCCAAGGTGGGGCGACGGTCGATCAGGGCGCCTGCATCCGCGAACTGGAAACCCGATAATCCCCTTGGTAACCCCGTCTTAAGCCTGTTGGTGGCATGACGCATTGCCAAACTAGGGGATTTGACTGCGCCATGACCACGCAATTCATCGACTTCGCGCAGCGCGCTGCGGCTGACGGGCAGGTTACGTCAGAAGAGCTGATCAGCCTGCGCCGCGAAGGCTGGGGCGATGGCATCATCACCCGCGCCGAGGCCGAGGCGCTGTTTGCGCTCAACAATTCGCTGCGCGACCGTAGCCCCGAATGGTGCGATTTCTTTGTCGAGGCAATCGGCGAATTTGTGCTCAACGCCGCCCCGCCGCGCCTGCAATGCAGCGATGATGAAGCCGCCTGGCTGATCCGCCAGATCGATTCCGATGGCGTGGTCGAAAGCATGGTCGAACTGGAAACGCTGGTGCGGATCATTGAACGCGCTGAAAATACGCCCGACCGGCTCAAGAATTACGTGCTCGATCAGGTCGAACGTGCCGTCATCACAGGTTCCGGCGCGACCCGCTGCGGCGGGACGCTTGACGCGGCCCATATCAGCGCGGCCGAATGCCGGATCATCCGCCGGGTGATCTTCGCCAGCGGCGGCCACGGCCCCGCCGCCGTGACGCGGTTTGACGCCGAAATGCTGTTCCGGCTGAAGGACGAAACCATCGCGGAGGAAAACTCGCCCGAGTGGGATAATCTGTTCAT
This sequence comes from Porphyrobacter sp. MBR-155, assembly GCF_040547625.1. NCBI lineage: Bacteria > Pseudomonadati > Pseudomonadota > Alphaproteobacteria > Sphingomonadales > Erythrobacteraceae > Porphyrobacter > Porphyrobacter sp. MBR-155. The sequence goes on along the minus strand of NZ_JBEPQB010000006.1, from coordinate 45,986 downwards.
CGACGGGGTTGCCAATTATATCAAAGGCTTCACGCTTTCCAACGCGCAGGTCAGCCACGAACGCAAGCTGGAGCTGGAAGGCTTCATCGCCGACAACAGCGCCAGCATGGGCCGGCTTATGGGCCGGGTCGCGCGTGAAGCGCCGCAGGTGTCGAACCATTTCGGCAAGGTGTTCGGCAAGAAGCCCAAGCCCGGGCCGGATTACGATGCGCAGGCAGCAGCGGGCGAAGTCGTGACCGATTTCGAGAACGAATGGCTTGAAAAGATGATCGATGCCGATGGCGAAGTCGATGAACTGGAAAGCCGTCTGATCGCGCGACTGGCGGCGGAAGCCTGAGTGCCTTAGCTGTCAAAATCCAACTGGGCGGCAGCGCCACCCTGCATAGGTAGCGGACCGCGCGGCGGGATAGCAGGAACGGGTAGTCCGCTCTCGGGCGGTTTGCGTCGCGGGGTCGGGCGTTGACGAAGAAGCTCGTCCAGTGACCGTGTGCCCGGCCGCTGGTCAGGCCTCGCACCCTGCTTATGCGTAGCCATTGCGCCAAGGGCTGCAACAGCAAGCAACCCAAACCCGGTTGCAATTTGCGCCAAACCGCTCAGAATATCGCGCTCTGCTTGGTCTCTGTCAGCCATACCGCTGTTTATACCATGAAACTTTCGCCGCAGCCACAGGCACCCTTGGCGTTGGGGTTTTCAAACACGAACCCGGCGGTGAAATCATCCTCGCGCCAGTCCATGATGCTGCCGATCAGATAGAGCACGCTCGCCCCGTCGATGTAGAACACACCGCCGGGCGTCACGATCTTCTCATCGAACTTCGCTTCGGCGGTGACGTAATCGACCGAATAGGCGAGGCCCGAACAGCCCCGGCGCGGGGTCGACAGCTTGACCCCGATGGCATCCGCGGGCGCCTTGGCCATCAGATCGGCAATCCGCTCCTCGGCAGCGGGGGTGAGGATCACCGCCGCCTTGGGCGCGGGGCGCGGTTTGGTGGTGGTTTCGGTCATCACAACATTCCCAGTTCAAGCCGGGCTTCGTCCGACATCTTGTGCGGCCCCCACGGCGGATCCCATACCAGAACCACCTCGGCATCGCGAATCCCCGGCACCGATGACACGCGCAGTTCAATCTCGCCCGGCATTGATTCGGCCACCGGACAATGCGGCGTCGTCAGCGTCATGGTGACGATGGCATCGGCATCATCATCGACCTCGACCCCGTAAATCAGGCCGAGATCGTAGATATTGACCGGGATTTCCGGGTCATAGATTTCGCGCAGGGCCGCGATCACATCGGCCTGCAAATCGCTGCCATCGCCGCCTGTCGGCGCATTGCCGGTCTTGGCCGCAAGAAAACCATCAAGGTAATCGCGGCTGCGCGGGGCGGAATTATCGGGCGCGCTATCGTGGTCAATCGCATCTTCCACCCGCGCGCGGGGTGGTTTGCTGACTGTCATGTCCGATTGATCGGCTGAGCTGTCCATTGCTCTCATCCTCTTCCAAAAATGCGGCGGGTGCGGGCGATCCCGGCCAGCAAGGCGTCAATATCCGCCTCGGTCGAATAGAGCCCGAAGCTGGCGCGCGCGGTGGCGGGCACGCCCAGGTGATCCATCAGCGGCTGGGCGCAGTGGTGCCCGGCACGGATTGCGACATTTGCCTCGTCAAGGATCGTGCCGAGATCGTGCGGGTGGATGTCGCCCACCATGAAACTGACGATCCCGGCGCTGTCCTGCGGCCCGAACAGGCGCACGTCATTCATCGCGGAAAGTTCGCGCCGCAGCCGGGCGGTCAACGCCGCTTCGTGCGCGTGGATCGCTGCCAGTCCGGCGGTACTGACGTAATCGACCGCTGCGCCGAACGCGATGGCTTCGGTGGTCGCGGGCGTCCCGGCCTCGAACCGCTGCGGGGCGGGGGCATAGGTGGTGCGCTCAAACGTCACGCGGTCGATCATCGCCCCGCCGCCCTGATAGGGGGGCATGGCGTCGAGAATAACGCTGCGCGCCCACAGCGCCCCGATCCCGGTCGGGCCGTAGAGCTTATGCGCGGAAAAGACGTAGAAATCGCAGCCCAACGCCGTAACATCGACCGGCATATGCGGTGCGGACTGGCACCCGTCGAGCAGCAGCAACGCGCCGACTGTGTGCGCCAGCGCGGCGGCGCGCGGGGCATCGAGCACGCTGCCAAGCACGTTCGAGACATGAGCAAAAGAAACCAGCTTGTGCGCCTCGGTCAGCATCGCCTCGGCGGCGTCCAGATCAATCTGGTGGTCGGCGGTCAACGGGCAAACGTCGATCACTGCGCCGGTTTCTGCGGCGATCATCTGCCAGGGCACGATGTTCGAATGATGCTCCAGTTGCGACAGCAGGATGCGATCACCGGGTTTGAGGTTTGCGCGGCCCCAGGTCTGCGCCACCAGATTGATCGCCTCGGTCGCGCCGCGGGTGAAAACCAGCTCGCTTTCTGCCCCGCCGATGAAGCTCGCGACCTTGCGCCGTGCCGCTTCAAACGCCAGCGTCATCTCGGCAGACCGGGCATAGACCCCGCGGTGGACGGTGGCGTAATCCTCCCCCATCGCGCGCGCCATCGCGTCAATCATGGCGCGCGGTTTCTGCGCCGTCGCGGCAGTGTCGAGATAGTGCCACGGCGCGCCTTCGCCTGTGGTAAGGCCGGGGAATTCGCCGCGCAGGTCGCGGTTGATGGTGGCAGGTGCGTTCACAGCCGTGCCCCCTCCAGCGCGCTGAGCGCCGCATCGAGCAGCCGCGCGTGCTCATCCGCATCATCCAGCGCCACGAAGGCATCGCCGAGAAACGCCTGCACCAGCAGCCGCTGCGCCGTTGCGGGATCGAGCCCGCGCGCCATCATGTAGAACCGCGCGGCTTCGTCCAATTCGCCCACCGTCGCGCCGTGCGCGCACTTCACATCGTCGGCGAAAATTTCGAGCTGCGGGACGGCATTGGCGCTCGCGCCTGCCTCAAGCAACAGCGCCTTGAAATCCTGCGCCGCGTCAGTCTTCTGCGCATGACGCGCGACCTTGATTTCGCCGAGGAAATTGCCAGTGCCGGTGTTCCAGTGAACGGCGCGCACTGTCTGGTTGCTGGTCGCCTCGGGTTCGGAATGGATCACCTTGGTCACAAATTCGCGGGTCGCATCACCGCCGCCGATGGTCACGCCGCCAAATTCGAAATGCGCCCCCTTGGCGAGGCGGATTTCCATCTCGACACGGGTGTAATCCTGTCCGGCATTGGTGACGAAGAACGCGGCCTGCGCGCCTTCGCCCAGCGTCACGCGGAAGCGGTGCAGTTCGGGCGCATCGCTGCCGACGATCAGGCAGCGCGTCACGCTCTCGCCCGCGCCCACGTCGATCGCCTGCCACTGATCGAGCGCGTCCGCGCCCAGCCGCGCCAGCCCGTCCATATCGGCATAGCGCCACGCTTCATCGCGGCGAGTAGGGAGGGTCGCTACCGTCACGCCATCACCGCATCGTAACCCTCGGCCTCCAGCCGCAGGGCGAGTTCGGGGCCGCCGGTTTCAACAATCCGGCCATCGGCGAGCACGCTCACCTTGTCGGGCTTCACCACGTCGAGCAGGCGCTGGTAGTGGGTGATCAGCAGCACGCCCTTGTCAGGTGCGCGCATGATCGAATTGATCCCTGCCCCAACAATCCGCAGCGCGTCGATATCGAGGCCGCTATCGGTTTCATCCAGCACGGCAAAGGCGGGATTCAAAATGCCCATCTGCACCATCTCGGCGCGTTTTTTCTCGCCGCCGGAAAAGCCGACATTCACCTGCCGCTTGAGCATATCCATGTCCATCTGCAGCAGCGCGGCCTTGTCCTTGGCGAGTTTCAGGAACTCGCCGCCGCTCAATGGTTCTTCCCCGCGCGCCTTGCGCTGGGCGTTCAATGCCTCGCGCAGGAACTGCACGTTGGAAACGCCGGGGATTTCGACCGGATATTGAAAGCCGAGGAACAGCCCCGCCGCCGCGCGTTCATGCGGTTCGAGGCTGAGCAAGTCCTGCCCGTTGAAGGTCACGCTGCCTTCGGTCACATCATACCCCGGCTTGCCGCCCAGCACGTTCGCCAGCGTTGATTTGCCCGCGCCATTCGGCCCCATGATCGCATGGATTTCGCCCGCCGGGACGTGCAGCGTCAGCCCCTTGAGGATCGGGGTGGGATTGTCCGGGCCGCCGACGGTGGCGTGGAGGTTGGTGATTTCAAGCATGTCAGTTCTCAAGTCCATCGTCGCCCCGAGCTTGACCCGGGGTCCCGCTGCCTTGGGCTGCGCGGGAAGGAAGAAAAGCGGGGTCCCGGGTCAAGCCCGGGAAGACGGAAACGGCAAGGTTCATCCCTTGCGCTCCCCGTGCGGTTTGGGGCGGTCGTAGCTTTGCTTCGGGTTGGCCGCCTTGTGCGCGCGGGCGGCGGCTTTGCGTTCGGTGATCCGGTCGCGCATCACGGTGGTGAGGCGCCCAAGCACCGCGTCTATGTCATCGAGAATGTCGCTGGCCGCGATCCGCATCACCTTGATGCCGACGCTTTCAAGGCTCTTGTCGCGGCGCTTGACGAGGGCATCGTTCTGCCCCTCCTCGTCAATCGCCAGCGCGAGGCCGAGATTGTGGCAGTTGAAATCGACAATCGCGCTGCCGACCACGGCGTGGCGTTTGAAGGTGTAGCGGCCCAGATCGGCAGCCGCGAACTTCTCCGCCAGCGCCTTGTGCGCATCGGACGAATGGCGCCGCATTTCGCGCGCCTGTTCATGCAGGGCGTCGAGGCGCGAATCCGAAATCTCCCACCCACGGCCCTTCTTCTTGAGCGCGGGGGCATCGGTGGAGGCGGCATCGGGATTGAGGGCCAGGGTTTTACGAGTGGTCATTTTCGCATAGCATCCGCTGTAAATTGCATTTCTTGCCTCAAGCTATCAGCAGCACTTCCGGCGCCTTCGATGTTGTCCATCTGTGCTTCACAGAACCGGACGATAAACTCACGATGCTCTGAAAATTCCCGAAGCGAATAAACTGCCGCTACCTTCGCTGCGATGGTGCCTTTGCCATCGATGAATTGCATAAGCTCGAAAAAACGCTCGCGCCGCCTAACCGCTTTGTCTTGGAACAACTTTATCACGTAGGCTACTGCGCTCCCGGCGATTCCAAACAGTGGAATGGTTGTTGCGCCTAGTGTGATCCAGTTCTCACTCACCCCACGCTCCCCTCAAGCGAAATCGCCAGCAGCTTCTGCGCTTCGACTGCGAATTCCATCGGCAGCTGCCGCATCACGTCCTTGGCAAAGCCGTTGACGATCAGCGCCACGGCTTCCTCTTCGCCCAGCCCGCGTTGCATCGCGTAGAACAGCTGTTCGTCGCTGATCTTGCTCGTGGTCGCCTCGTGCTCGATCTGCGCGCTGGGGTTCTTCACCTCGATATAGGGCACGGTGTGCGCGCCGCATTGGTCGCCGAGCAGCAGGCTGTCGCACTGGGTGAAGTTGCGCACGCCGCTGGCGGTCGGCCCGACGCGGACGAGGCCGCGATAGGTGTTTGACGATTTGCCCGCCGAAATCCCCTTGGAGATGATCGTCGAGCGGCTGTTCTTGCCGTTGTGGATCATCTTTGTGCCGGTGTCGGCCTGCTGGAAATTGTTGGTGACCGCGACCGAGTAGAACTCGCCCACCGAATCCTCGCCATTGAGCACGCAGGAAGGATATTTCCACGTCACCGCAGAGCCGGTTTCCACCTGCGTCCAGCTGACCTTGGAACGATCACCCTGACACAAAGCGCGTTTGGTGACGAAGTTGTAGATCCCGCCCTTGCCCTCGGCATTGCCGGGGTACCAGTTCTGCACGGTCGAATACTTGATCTCGGCATCGTCCATCGCGATCAGTTCAACCACGGCGGCGTGGAGCTGGTTTTCATCGCGCATCGGCGCGGTGCAGCCTTCGAGGTAGCTGACATAGCTGCCTTTTTCCGCGATGATCAGCGTGCGTTCGAACTGGCCGGTGTTTTCGGCATTGATGCGGAAATAGGTCGAAAGCTCCATCGGGCAGCGCACGCCTTCGGGCACGTAGACGAAGGTGCCGTCAGAGAAGACCGCACAGTTCAGCGCCGCAAAGTAGTTGTCGCGCACCGGCACGACGCGGCCGAGCCACTTTTTCACCAGATCGGGATATTCGCGGATCGCCTCTGAAATCGAGAGGAAGATCACGCCTGCACGCTTCAATTCCTCGCGGAAGCTGGTGGCGACGCTGACAGAATCGAACACTGCATCCACCGCGACCTTGTGCGCGCCCTTTACCCCGGCCAGCACTTCCTGCTCGCCCAAGGGGATGCCCAGTTTGTCGTAGATGCGCTTGATCTCGGGATCGAGTTCATCGAGCGAACCGAGTTCGACCTTCTTCTTGGGCGCGGCGTAGTAATAGGCGTCCTGATAGTCGATCGCGGGATAGCCGACCTTAGCCCAATCGGGCTCGTCCATGTTCTGCCACAGGCGAAACGCCTTTAGCCGCCAGTCGAGCATCCATTCGGGCTCGCCCTTCTTGGCCGAAATGAACCGCACCGTGTCTTCGGTGAGGCCTTTTTCAGCAAATTCGGTTTCGATGTCCGATGACCAGCCATGCTCGTAATCGGCGGCTTTCGCGGCAGCTTCGCGGGCCTCGATATCGGTTTCGGGCCGGGCTTGCAGGTCTGTGTCTTGGTTCATGCCAGATGTTCCTCAACCAGGGGGAGCGGGCGCGGCGCAGGGGGATTGCGCAGTTGCGACAGGGTGATCCCCGCCAGCGCGCCGCGCAGCGCGTTATTGATGATCGGCCAGTGCGGTTTCATGCTGCACCCGGTTTCGAAATCGCAGGGGACGTGATCGATGCAGGTCGCCAGCGCAATCGGCCCTTCGATCGCCTCGACAATATCCGCGACCGTGATTGCGGCGGCAGGTCGGCCCAGTTGAAGGCCGCCATGCGCGCCGCGCACTGATCGGAGCAGGCCAGCGGCTGTCAGCTTTGACACCAGCTTCTGCACGGTCGGCACCGGCAGCCCGGTTTCCGCCGCCAGTTCCGCCGCGCTCACCCGACCATTGCCGCAGTGCAGTGCGGCTTGGCACATCGTGATCACGGCATAATCAGCAAGGTTTGACAGGCGCATTGCGAGCAGTTCTCAATTCAGACGAAATCGTTCTGAATTAGAAATAGGAGCAATCCGCTCCGATTACAATCGCAAAAACCGCGCGGGCGATCAGCCGCCCTTTTGTGCTGCGACCCAACTGCCGACATTTTCCTCCATGATCGACAGCGGCACCGGCCCGCTGGTGAGGATCACATCGTGGAAGGCGCGAATGTCGAAATCAGCGCCCAATTCGGCCTGAGCCATCGCGCGCAGCTCCATGATCTTCAATTTGCCGATCATATAAGCGGTCGCCTGCCCGGGATAGACGACATAGCGTTCAATCGCCTTTTCGATGTCGCCCGCCGGGTTCGGTGTGTTGTCGGCGAGATATTGCATCGCCTCTTCGCGGCTCCAGCGTTTGTGGTGGATGCCGGTATCGACCACCAACCGCGCGGCGCGCCACAATTCCATGCCGAGCCGTCCGAAATCGGAGAAGGGATCGGTATAGAACCCCATGTCCTTGCCCAGTTCCTCGGTATAGAGGCCCCAGCCTTCGGAATAGGCGGTCACCCCGCCAAACCGCCGGAAAGCGGGCAGGTTGCCAAGCTGGGTCTGCACCGAAAGCTGCAAGTGATGGCCCGGCAAGCCTTCATGATAGGCCAGCGCTTCCAGTTCATTCTTTGACATGTCGCGCAGGTTGTAGAGGTTGACGTAGTAGATGCCCGGGCGCGATCCATCAGGCGCAGGGCGCTGATAAAAGGCCTTGCCCGCGCTTTTTTCACGAAAGGCTTCAACCGCGCGGATCTCCAGCGGATCGGTTGGCAGAGTGGCGAAAAATTCGGGCAGCTTGGCATCCATCGCCGCCAGATATTGCTTGGCATCGGCAATGTAATCTTCGCGGCTGGTGTGGAAGAAGCGCGCGTCATCGCGGGTGTAGGCAAAAAATTCCTGCAAGGTGCCGGTAAAGCCAACCTTGGCCATGATCCCGCGCATTTCGCCGTGGATGCGGTCGACTTCGCCGAGGCCGATGGCGTGGATTTCGTCAGCGGTCAGATCGGTGGTGGTATAGCTTGCGAGCAGCGCGGCGTAATATTTGTCGCCTTCGGGAAAGCGCCACACGCCATCACCGGTCGGAGCGATGGCCTGCTGGCGCTCCATTTCGGCGCGCAGGCGCTGGTAGGCGGGGGCGACGGCGGTGCTCCACCCTGCGCGGGCGCGTTCCTGCAAGGCGGTTTTTTGTTCGGCGGGCAGATCAAGCTGGCCGAGCTTCTTGGCAAAATCCTCCAGCACCGCGTTATCATCGCCTGCGCCCAGCAGATTGCCGATATCGGAAATCACGTAAGGATAGACCCATTTGGGCGGCATTACGCCTGCGTCCGCCCGATCGCGCGCCTTGGCGATGAGCGCGTCCAGCTGCGGCCCCATGCCTTCGATGCGCGAGACATAGGCTTCGGCCTCAGCCAGATTGGCGACCCGGTGGGCGCTGATCAGAAACGCAGGCATCCGGCTTTGCGCGCCGTTCATCTGGTCGAAGATGTAGCCATAGTCGCGGTAGGGGTGAAGCGAGGCGCGGCGCGCCGCCAGCTGTTCAAACAGGCGGTAAGACAGCGCTTGCTGGGCGGGCAATTGCGCCGGATCGAACGAAGCGCGCATTCGGGTGGCTGTATCCTGCAAGCGCGCAAGCTCGGCATCAGCCGCCGCATCGGAAGGGTCATCCCACTTGCCGTAATCCTGATCGCGGATGCCGCGGAAGGCCTTGCCAAGCGGAGAATTGGCGAGCTGCTCTGCATCATAGGCGGCAAACAGCGCATCAATCGCCGCAGCTTCGCTGGCGGTGCTTTCAGCCGCAGGTGCGGGCGCTGCGTCCTGCGCGGCAACGCCGACCGGTGACAGCGCCAGCGCCAGCGCCAACAGCGAGGGGGTAACAGCAAATGCGGAAGCAGCGCGGAAATGGGGCATGGTCACTCTCAGGTCAGATTGGCACAATTTCATCGGTGTAAAGAATGCAGCCCTGCGCGACTAGCCCCCCAGTTCGCGCAGGTTCCTCGAATTGATCATCTCGGCAAGATAGGGCGTTTCCCGATCGTTCAGCCGAGCCGGGGTGCGCCCGACGAAATGGGTGATTTCGCGGATCATGTGCGATTGATCGAAGAAAGCTTCGGCAATTTCGGCCTCGTCCTCCAGCGACAATTGCGGGGAAGAAAGCAGCGCGGCGACCCGCAATGCGCGGTATTTGCGCGCCAGTGCCCGGGGCGGCAGGCCAAAATAACGTTCGACTAGGCGCTGCACCTGTCGTGTGGAATAGCCAGCAGTCCCGTTCAGCGCGCTGACTTCCGGATTGAACCCGGCACTGAGCCAGCGCCCCACCGCGATGATGAGTTCAAGATGGCGCGGATTGACCGGGCGTATCCGACCTTCGATGAAGGAGCCGATCGCCAGAGCGCATTCCTGTCCCGTCATTGTGCCTGCGCGATATGCACCAAGCAACTGCACACCAAGCGCATCGATTTCCGGCCCAAGCACCGGTCCAGCAGGCAACAGCCGGTCACGGTGCCTCCCGGCATGAAGCCCGGTCAGCGCCGCCCAGCCAAGCGGGGTCAGCGCCGCGCCAACAGCGTGGAATGGCCCATCAATCACAATCGCCACCGCGCGCGAAAGCGGGGTGAGCAGCCCAACGGCATGATTGGGGTCGCGGTTCCCGTCGGCAAAATGCAATTCACCCGTGCCATGCGGGAACAAGCACAGATGACCGACCGAGGCTGGCTGAATGTCGCGGATCACCGGTTCATCGCAGCGGAAATGATACAGGGTGGTGACGTACGGCGCGATGGATTGCGATGGCGCGATGTAATCGATCGTAATCAGCGCCGCTGGCGTAAGGCGCGGCGGATCAACCGTGACCCTTTCGGATAATTGAGCGGGAGGAAAGATCGCGTCCATAACTTACCCAACCCACTATTACTGCATTTGTTTCCGCAGTCAAAAGTGAGATGGTCAAAAAAAGGCGGCGCTCCGTAAGGAACGCCGCCTATGAAAGTTGAGGAACTCTTTGCAATGATGCTCCGAGCCCTTCGGGTCGCAAGAATTGCCTTAGACTACGAATCGCCTGCGGGATTGTATGTAAGCGACAAAAAAATGTATCGGCTGGCAAGGTAACATATTACAAGATTGTCATATTCTGCCAAAACCGCCTGGGATCAGGCGTTAAAGCGTGAAGGTGTATTGTTCAGGTGCTCGACACCTGCCGCACACTGCCATAGGCGCGATTCCCATGCTGTTTCATTTGCTCAAGCCCGCCATGTTCGCGTTCGATCCGGAAACCGGACACCGATTGGCGATTCGCGCGCTTTGCGCGCTGCCGCTTCGCACGCCAAAGCCTGCCCCTGATGGGCTGGCGATTACGGTTGCGGGGCTCACTTTCCCCAATCCGGTCGGCGTCGCGGCGGGGTTCGATAAGGATGCCGAGGTGCCCGATGCGCTGCTCGGCCTCGGTTTCGGGTTCGCCGAAGTCGGCTCGATCACACCGCTGCCGCAGGTGGGCAACCCCAAACCGCGGCTGTTCCGCTTGGTTGAAGACAAGGCCGTCATCAACCGCATGGGGTTCAACAATGCTGGCGGCGCAGCGGCGCTTGAACGGCTGCGCACGCGCGCGGCACGGCCCGGCATTGTCGGGGTCAATATCGGGGCCAACAAGGATTCGCCGGATCGCATTGCTGATTACGCGGTGATGGCGAAAATGATGGCCCCGTTCGCAAGCTATCTGTGCGTCAATATCTCCAGCCCGAACACGCCGGGCCTGCGCGCCTTGCAGGATGAAGCCGCGCTGACCGCGCTGATCGATGCGGTGATCGCCGCGCGGGCCGAGGCGAAGTGTGACGCGCCCCCGCCGATCTTCCTCAAGGTCGCGCCCGATCTGGAGCCTGCGGATATCGACGCGATTGCGCGGATCGCCATCGACAAGCAGCTGGGCGCGCTGGTGGTTTCCAACACCACGATCTCGCGGCCCGCCTTGCGATCACACCACGCGGGTGAGGCAGGCGGGCTGTCGGGTGAGCCGCTGCGCGATCTGGCGGTGCAACGGCTGCGCGATTTTCGCAAGGCGACCGGCGGCGCAATCCCGCTGGTGGGCGTGGGCGGCATCGCCAGCGCGCAGCACGCGTGGGAGCGTATTCGCGCAGGGGCCAGCCTGGTGCAGCTCTATTCGGCGATGGTCTATGAAGGGCCGGGGCTTGGCGCGCGGATCGTGCGCGGGTTGGAGGTTCTGATGCGGCGCGATGGCTTCACTAGCATTGCCGAAGCGGTGGGAAGCGAATAGCGAGCGTTTCATGCGTTTGTTTCATCATCTGATCGCCCCGCTGGCTCTTGCCGCTGCAGCCTGCACCGCCACACCCGCTCCGCAAACCGCTGCTGCGGTTCCGATCCCCGCAGGCGCGGTCAGCAGCGCCGATCCGCGCGCGACGGCAGCGGGGGAGGCTATCCTTGCGCAAGGGGGATCGGCGGTTGATGCAGGCATCGCGGTGATGCTGGCACTGACCGTGGTCGAACCGCAAAGCTCGGGCATCGGCGGGGGCGGGTTCATGCTGCGCGCTGACGGCGAATCCGGCGCACTGACCACTTTCGACGGGCGTGAGACTGCGCCTGCCGCCGCCACGGGCAACCGCTTCCTTGACGCCGATGGGAAGGTGCTGCCGCGCGAAATCCGCGTGTTTTCGGGCCTCAGCGTCGGGGTGCCTGGCAACATCGCGCTCGCCGCCGAGGCCCATGCGAAACACGGCACGCTGCCCTGGGCCGCGCTGTTCGAGCCCGCGATTGCGCTGGCCCGCGACGGCTTCACCGTGAACCGGCGGTTGCACGAATCACTAGCCGCGAACAAGGGCCGAGCGGACAAGACCGCTGCTGCGCGCGCGGTGTTTTTCGGCGCCGATGGCGAACCGCTGCCGATTGGCGCGACGGTGCGTGTGCCTGCGCTGGCCGATACGCTGGAGACGCTCGCCAAGGCCGGGCCAGAGGCGATGTATGGTGACAGCGCCGCCGCCGCGCTCGCCAGCTACGTGGCGGGCGAAACCCCGCAGGACGGGCGCATAACGCCTGCCGATATCACCGCCTATCAGGCGAAAGAACGCGCCCCGGTATGCGCACCATACCGTGTTTACCGGGTATGCGGGATGGGGCCGCCGTCGTCCGGCGGGGTCGCGGTGGCGCAGATGCTCGCGCAGCTCGAAGGCTTTGATCTGGCCGCGCTTGGCCCGGACAATCCGCAATTCTGGCATCTGTTCGTTGAAAGCCAGCGGCTCGCCTATGCTGATCGCGAGCTGTATTCGGGCGACACCGATTTCGTCGAAGTCCCTGTCGCTGGGCTGGTCGATGCGGGCTACCTCAAACAGCGTGCAATGCTGATTTCCCCTGACACCGCGCTGGCCAAGGCCGAGGCAGGCGTGCCGCCCGGTGCGCCGCTGGCACGCGGTGACGGGCCGGAGGAACCGGAAAATGGCACCACCCATTTCGCGATTGTTGACGGTGCCGGCAACGCCATCAGCTACACCTCAACCGTCGAAGGCGCGTTCGGATCGGGGCTGTATTGGCGCGGGTTTTATCTCAACAACGAACTCACCGATTTCACCCTCACCCCCGAAGCTGATGGCAAGCCGGTCGCCAACCGGGTCGAAGGCGGAAAGCGCCCGCGTTCGTCGATGGCGCCGACAATCGTCTATGATGCCGATGGCCGGATTGTGCTGGTGATCGGCGCGGCGGGCGGCCCGACGATCCCGGTGCAGGTTGCCCGCTCGATCATCGGCGTGGTGGATTTCGGCCTGTCAGCGGAAAGTGCGCTGGGCCTGCCGTTCATCATGAGCTTTGGCGATAGCGTGTTGATCGAGGGTGGCACCGCGCTCGAAGGCATGGAGGCCGCGCTCAAGGCGCTTGGCCATGCCAGCATCCGCACAGGCGCGCCGCCGCTCAAGGCCAATGCCCTGCGGCTGTTGCCCGGTGGCGGGTGGGAAGTGGCGGTGGACCCGCGCCTGCAAAGCAAGCTGGCCTATGAATAGCATTTGAGCACATCGCTGCGCACACCGCTTGCCGCTCCCGCAATCAGCTTCTAATCTGCGGCTTCACGGGGACGCACATGAACCCCGAATAATATTCGAAGGGATCAGGAGCCTTTGCCAGAGCATTCTCCAACTCAGCTTCACGCTGCCCGCGCGGTGGTGAACCCTGCGGATAACCAGCTGTTGCAGGATATCGATGGGGCGCAGAACCTCGTCGAGCTGTTCCTCAAACGCGCCGACGCCAAGGGCGATGCGCCGTTTCTGGGCCACAAGGCGGGCGGGCAATGGATAACCCAAAGCTGGCGTTCCGCGGCAGAGCAGGTGTGCCTGCTGGCGGAAAGCCTGCGCGCCATGGGGTTGAACGATGGCGACCGGGTGGCGCTGGTTTCGGAAAACCGGCCCGAATGGTGCATCGCTGACCTCGCCATCATGGCCGCCGGGTGCATCACCGTGCCGACCTACACCACCAACACCCGCCGCGATCACGCGCATATCCTCGATAATTCAGGCGCGAGGGCGGTGTTCGTTTCGAACGAAAAACTGCTCGCCCCAGTGGTTGGCGCGATCGGTCAGACCGGATTGGCCGAACACGTTATCGGGATTGAGGATCTCAAACGCCAGCAATCGAGCAGCTTTGAATATCACGATTGGGCGGCGCTGATTTCCGGCGATGCGGCTGCGGCGCGCGCGGCGGTGGACGCGCGCATTGCCGGCATTCAGCGCGATGACACAGCCTGCCTGATATATACCAGCGGCACCGGCGGCGCACCACGCGGGGTGATGCAGCACCACGGCGCGATTTTGTGCAATGTCGCAGGCGCTGCCGAGGTTTTAATCGAAGATTTCGGCATCACCGACGAACGCTTCCTGTCGTTTCTGCCGCTGTCGCACGCCTATGAACATTCGGGCGGGCAATATCTGCCGATCGGGGTCGGCGCGGAAATCTTCTATTCGGAAGGGCTGGAAAAGCTCGCATCGAATATCGAGGAAACGCGCCCCACCATCATGGTAGTCGTCCCGCGCCTGTTCGAAGTGTTGCGCACCCGGATCATGAAACAGGTCGAAAAACAGGGCAAAGTCGCCAATTTCATGATGGACAGCGCGCTCAGGATCGCTGGCAAAGCCACAGAGGGCAAAAAGCGCCTGCGTGACAAGCCGGTCGATTTCCTCGTCGAAAAAACCCTGCGCCCCAAGATTCGCGCCAAGTTTGGCGGGCGGATCAAGGCGATGGTATCAGGCGGCGCGCCGCTCAATCCCGAAGTCGGCAATTTCTTCGATGCGATGGGCCTCACCATGCTGCAAGGCTACGGCCAGACCGAAGCCGGGCCGGTGATCAGCTGCAACCGTCCGGCGGCCGGCCTCAAGATGGACACCGTCGGCCCGCCGCTCAGGGGCGTGGAAGTGCGCATTGCCGAAGATGGCGAGATTCTGGTGCGCGGCGAGTTGGTGATGCACGGCTATTGGCGCAACGAGGCGGAAACCGCGCGCACGCTGCAACCCGATCCGGAGGATCAAAACGGGAGACCCTGGCTGCATACCGGCGATATCGGCCATTTCGACCACAAGGGCCGGATCGTCATCACTGATCGCAAGAAGGACATGATCGTCAACGACAAGGGCGACAATATCGCCCCGCAAAAGGTTGAGGGGATGCTGACGCTCCAGCCCGAAATCGCGCAGGCGATGGTGAGCGGGGACAAGCGGCCTTACGTGGTCGGGCTGATTGTGCCCGATGCCGAATGGGCGCTTGAATGGGCGCGTGAGAATGACGAGAAATTCGATTTGAAAGCGTTGCAGGAACTGCCCGCCTTCAAAAACGCAGTGCGCGCCGCAGTCGATCGCACCAATGCCGATCTGTCGGTGATCGAAAAAGTGCGTCAATTCGCGTTTGCGGATGAAGCATTCTCGATCGAAAACGAGGAAATGACGCCGAGCATGAAGATCAGGCGCCACAAGATCCGTGAGCGGTATCAGGAACGGATCGACGGGCTGTATCGGGGGTAAGGGGCTAACCCGCGGCCATTTTCCAGCCTCTCAAACGGTTCCGCCGTGCAGTGGCCAGCAAAGATGATAAGCGTCTTGCGTCCGCATGGCCGCGTTGCGATACTGTTCGGGCATTTTACTCGCTGACAGTCGAGTAGGGCACCGGGGGGTATCGAGAATGACGACTGATCAAGGCTTTGTTGATTTCTACGCGGTTCTTCATGTGCACCCCAGATGCGATCTGCAAACGCTGGAAACTGCATATCGCAATCTGGCGAAGCGATACCATCCCGATCATCCCGAAACCGCCGATACCGACAAATTACGGGACGTTCTGGAAGCATACAGAGCATTGAAAAACCCCGACGATCGGGCAAAGTATGACGATGAATATGCTGCGAAAATCGGTTTCCCCTTTGCGGAAAGTGAATTCAGCGCAGAAGGAGAGCAGCTCGCGCTTTCGGATGGCGAAGCCCACGAAAAACTATTGATGCACCTATATCGTCGCAGGCGTAGTTTTGCCCAGGATGCGGGCGTTGGGCAATATTCATTGCAAAAACTTGTCGGATGTTCCGACGAAGCGTTTGATTTTCACATCTGGTATCTGAAAGAAAAAGGATTGATCAGTTATACTGAGGAGGGAACCATCGCAATAACGATCAAGGGCGTTGATCATACAATATCAATGTCTCAGGTTCACCGCCAAGAGAAGCTGCGAATATCCGGATCCACAACCATGAATGGCGGCGCCGATGTGAATACTGACCCGCCGTCTGATTAATGGGATCGGGTTCTGAACCTGCATTTGAAATCCGCTTGAATGCCGGTGAGGTTGAATCGGTGGGGACTTACTCCTCCCACTTCTCCAGCACACAGCCATAGCCTTTGCGGTAGGTCGCGGTTGCATCGGCCACCAATGGGAAACGCGCGGTCACGCTTTGGGTCGCCGGGTCATCCGACAGCGTCACCGCCTCCATCCCCGCCAGCTTGTCCTTGGTGCAATCATCAAGGCTGCGCCCGGCAACGAACCGGCACGAACAGGCGACCCGCGCCGAATAGGCCGACGCGATGCTGCCATAACCGTTGATCGGTTCGCGAAACGCCCACACCGCCGCGCCCAGCGCCGCAACAATCAACACCAGCAGCCACAGCCCCGCGCGCAGGCCGAAGCGCGCGCCGCGCTTGCCGGTCGGGGAAGGTGATTTCGCCATTGCCAAGCCTTTACACATCGGGAATTGAAGGTGCGATGACCCTGAACAAACGAAGCCATAACCGCGCGCACCTGATCGCGCCAGTGCTGCTGATACTGAGCGGATGCACCGCCGCGCCGCCTGCCGAAGCGCCGCTGTCCGAGGCCGCGCTGGCCGCTGTGACCGATGATGCGGGGGCGCCCAAGGATCAGCTCGCCCGGCAGATCGACGATCTGTTCACGATGGAGGGGCTGGGCGAAACCCGCGCGGTGGTGGTGATGGCAAACGGTAAACTCGCCGCCGAACGCTATGGTCCGGGCTATGATAAGGACACCCGTTTTATCAGCTGGTCGATGGCCAAGACGATAACCGGGGTGCTGATCGGGATGTTGATCGCCGATGGCAAGTTGAGCCTTGATGAGCCCGCCCCGGTCGCCCTGTGGCAACGCCCCGGCGATCCCCGCGCCGAAATTACCTTGCGCCACCTGCTGCAAATGCGCAGCGGGCTGCGACACACCGAAGCGGGCGATCCACCCTATGAAAGCAGCGAAGTGCGGATGCTGTTTCTTGACGGTCGCGACGACATGGCGCGCTGGGCAAGCGAACAGCCGCTTGAGGCCGAACCGGGCGAAAAGTTCGAATATTCGTCGAACACCAGCGTGATCCTCGCCGATATTGCCGCGCGCGCGCT
Source organism: Porphyrobacter sp. MBR-155 (assembly GCF_040547625.1). Classification (NCBI taxonomy): domain Bacteria; kingdom Pseudomonadati; phylum Pseudomonadota; class Alphaproteobacteria; order Sphingomonadales; family Erythrobacteraceae; genus Porphyrobacter; species Porphyrobacter sp. MBR-155. The sequence goes on along the minus strand of NZ_JBEPQB010000006.1, from coordinate 29,000 downwards.
GACGGATAGCGACGCACCCGATGCCCGGCGGCAGGCGGTGGCGGATTATCTGCAAGTGCGGCTGTTCGGCCCGCTGGGCATGGCCAGCATGGTGCCCGAATTCGATGCATCAGGCACGATGATCGGCGGCAGCCTGATGCACGCCAGCGCGCGCGACTGGGCCAAATTCGGGGAATTTCTGCGGTTGAAAGGCCGCACGCCCAGTGGTGAACAACTGGTGCCGCAACGCTGGGTCGAAGCAATGGTGGCCCCCAGCCCCGCCAGCCCGCATTATGGGTTCCAGACCTGGCTCAACCGCCCGATTCCCGGCGCTGAGCCCGGCCAGCATCCACTGTTCCCAACCCGCGCGCCGACAAGACTGTTTTCGCTGATCGGGCATATGGGGCAATATGTGCTGGTTTCTCCCGAACAGCGCGTGACGCTGGTGCGGCTCGGCCATTCGGACAGTGCGCAGCGCCCGCCGATGCTGCAACAGGCGGCCGATGTGCTGGATTTGTATTCGGTGAGATAAAGCAGCGCGCTCCCGCGCAGGGGCGCGGGGGATCGCGAAATAGTTGGTTGGCTAGAGGTAGAAGGTTCCCTTAACCACAGTGACGCACGGCCCGCCGAGCCATGCGCGGTTCCCGTCCTTGCGGCAGGTCAGATCGCCGCCGCGCGTGCTCGCCTGATGCGCGGTGAAGCTATCGCGGCCCAGCTTTTCGGCCCAGAACGGGGTGAGCACGGCGTGGGCCGCGCCGGTCACAGGGTCTTCATCCACCCCGCCGCCGGGGACGAACACGCGGCTGACAATATCTGTGCGCTGCCCCGGAGCAGTGCAGACGAACAGATTATTGCCCAGCTTTGCAAGCCCGCGCAGGTCAGGCTCCAACGCCCGAATCGTCGCCTCGTCGGGATAGAGGAACAGGTCATAACCCTGCGGATTGCGCCATGTCTCCAGCGGCGCTGCGCCAAGCAAAGCGGCAGCTTCTGGCCATGCACCGGGGGTCGTCGCAATGCAGGGTAGCCCCACTTCATACGCACCATTTGCGCGGCGCACTTCGAGGATGCCTGATTGACGGGTGCGGAAAGTGACCTGTTCGCCGCCATCGCGGCCCAATAGCACATGCCCGCTCGCCAGTGTCGCATGGCCGCACAGTCTCACCTCTTCGGCGGGCGTACACCAGCGCAATTCCCAGTCCGCCGCACCGGTCGTATCGCGCACCACGAAGGCGGTTTCGGCAAACAGGTTTTCCGCCGCGATCGCAATCAGCACATCATCATGCAGCCATTCGTCGAGCTCCATCACCGCCGCCTGATTGCCGCTAAACGGCACAGCGGAAAAGGCATCGACGTGCCAATAGGGGATCGATTGCGGCATTTGGCGGTTCCTCAGGGGTAGAGCAGCGTGTCCGACCACGGCGCATCGGCCGCAGAGCGTGTGAATTCGCGGCGATCGTGGAGGCGGTTGTCGCGATCAATCCAGAACTCGATCCGGCGGGGCGACAGCGTGAATCCCGTCCAGTGCGGCGGGCGCGGCACCTTGCCGTCGCCCTCGTGCGCGGCCCAGATTTCCTGCACGCGGGTCAAATAGGTCTGGCGGTCAGGCAGGGCACGCGATTGGTCGCTCGCCGCGCTGCCGACCTGGCTTTTGAACGGGCGCGAGTGGAAATAGGCGTCAGCAGCCTCGGGGCTGACTTCGATCAGCGGGCCTTCGATACGGATCTGGCGGCGCAGGCTTTTCCAGTGGAACAGCAGCGCGGCCTGCATATTGGCGCGGATATGCGCACCTTTGCGGCTTTCGGCGTTGGTGAAAAAGGTGAAGCCCCCGCCCGCGATCTCGCCCGCGCCGTGGCCCTTCAACAACACCATCCGCACCGAAGGCGCGCCATCCGCCGTCGCCGTGGCGAGCGCCATGGCATTGGAATCATTCGGTTCACTGGCATGGGCTGCGGCGAACCATTCGTCAAACAGCGCAAACGGATCGGCCCCGGCGGGCAGCACACTGGCGGCAAGCTGGGCATCATCAAGAGAGGGTGCGCTGGACATCGGGCTTCCTTACTATGTTGCTGCACACGGGACATAGGCACCTGCGCCCGCCGGGAAAAGGCGCGCATGGTAAATTTCGTCTGTTCGTTCGTGCGGCTCGATGCTTGCCACTTGCCACTGTTGCACCTAGCTAAATCACCATGCGCGATCCTTACAGCACACTTGGCATTGCCCGCACCGCATCCGAAGCGGACATCAAGAGCGCCTATCGCAAGCTCGCGAAGGAACTGCACCCCGATCGCAACAAGGACAAACCCAACGCGGCGGAGAGATTTTCCGACGTGACCCGCGCCTATGATCTGCTGTCCGACAAGGACAAGCGCGCGCAATATGATCGCGGCGAAATTGATGGCGAAGGCAATCCCGCCAACCCCTTTGCCGGGATGGGCGCGCGCGGCGGCCATAGAGGCGGCGGCACTTATGGTGCGGGGCCGGGCGGCGGAGATTTCGGCGGCGTTGGCCCTGATGATGTTGATCTCAGCGACCTGTTCGAAGGGCTGTTCGGCGGCAAAGCACGTCAGCAGCCGGGTGCAGGCGCGCGGCGCGGGTTTGGCCGTCAGGCTCCGCCACCACCCCCGCCGCCGCGCCGCGGGGCCGATATCCAGTACCGCCTCGCCGTTCCATTCGTCGATGCCGCCGCCGGGCGAGATCAGCGCATCACGCTGGCCGATGGCAAGGCGATCAACCTCAAACTGCCCGCCGGCGTCGATGATGGCACGATCATGCGCCTCAAGGATAAGGGGCAACTCGGGGTCGGCGGATATGGTGACGGGATCGTGATGGTCGAGGTCGGCAGCCATCCGTTCTTCCGGCGCGAAGGCGACAATATCCGCATGGATCTGCCGATCACCCTTGACGAGGCAGTGCGCGGCGCGAAGGTCAAATGCCCGACGGTCGATGGCGCGGTGATGCTGACGATCAAGCCGGGCACCAACGGCGGCACGGTTTTGCGGCTGGCGGGCAAGGGCTGGACGAAGAAGAACGGCAAGGTCGTGGATGGCAAGCCCGAACGCGGCGATCAACTGGTCACGCTCGAAATCCAGCTTCCCGCAGATCTGGCTGCGCTGGAAGAACGGCTCGACGGCTGGGTTGACACCGCCCGCCCACGGGAGAAGTTCGGCCTGTAGCGGGCCGGGCGCGCGGGCATCTATCCGGTGATCGACACCGCCCCCTTTAAACAGGCCGTGCAGGTGATCCGCCGGGTCATCACCGGCACCTTCAACGATGGCTTCATCCACGCGGGCAATCTGGCCTATCTGTCGATGCTGGCGATTTTCCCGTTCTTCATTCTGGGCGCGGCGCTGTTCGATCTGCTCGGCGGGCGCGCCAATGCCGAAGCAATGATCGCTGCGGTGACGCGGGCGCTGCCGGATTCGGTCGCCAGCGTGATCGGGCCGGTCGCCGAAGACGTGATCTATGCGCGTTCGGGCTGGTTGTTATGGCTGGGCGCAGCGGTTGGCCTGTGGACGGTATCGAGCCTGATCGAAACGATCCGCGACATCCTGCGCCGCGCCTATGACACGCCGCCGGTGCACGCGTTCTGGAAAACCCGTCTGCTGTCCGCCGGGCTGACACTGGCAGCGGTGGTGGTGTTGATGCTGTCGCTGTTCGCGCAGGTGGCAATTGGTGCGGTGCAACAGGTGATCATCGCCGCCTTGCCGCAGCTGGGTGAGGTGATTGCGCCCCTCAGACTGTCCCGGCTGCTGCCCGCATTGGGGCTGGGCGGGTCACTTTACGTGCTGTTCGTCAGACTGACCCCTGCGCAATATCGCAATTCCCGCGCGCCGCGCTGGCCCGGAGCCGCATTCACGATGCTGTGGTGGCTGGGGGTCGCCGCTGCGCTACCAGTGGTGCTGCGGCAGTTCTTCACCTATGACCTGACCTACGGCAGTCTGGCTGGCAGCATGGTTACCTTGTTGTTTTTCTGGCTCGTCGGGCTTGGGCTGGTTATTGGCGCAGAATTGAATGCGGCGTTGGCGCTGACACAGCCACACACAGCGTTTGGCGAAGAACGCGAGGAGATGACGGAATGAACGGATCAATGCCCGGTTTAATGCCCGGATTGATGCAGGCCAAGCGCGGCCTGATCATGGGGCTGGCCAATGACAAGTCGCTCGCCTGGGGCATCGCCAAAAAGCTGGCCGAACACGGCGCTGAACTGGCGTTTTCCTATCAGGGTGAAGCGCTGGCCAAGCGGGTGATCCCACTCGCCGCCGAACTGGGCAGCGATTTCACCTTTGAATGCGACGTTTCCAGCATGGAATCGCTCGATGCCGCTTTCACCGCACTGAAACAGCGGTGGGACAGCATCGACTTCGTGGTTCACGCGATCGGCTTTTCCGACAAGAACGAACTGCGCGGGCACTATGTCGACACCAGCCTCGACAATTTCCTGATGACGATGAACATTTCGGCCTATTCGCTGGTGGCGATCACCCAGCGTGCCGCCGCGATGATGCCCGAAAGCGGCGGCGCGATCCTGACGCTGAGTTACTACGGCGCGGAAAAGGTCGTGCCGCATTACAACGTCATGGGCGTGGCCAAGGCGGCGCTGGAAACCAGCGTCAAATACCTCGCCAATGATCTGGGGCCGCGCAATATCCGCGTCAACGCGATCAGCGCCGGGCCGATAAAGACGCTGGCGGCGAGCGGGATCGGCGATTTCCGCTACATCCTCAAATGGAACGAGCTGAACGCCCCACTGCGCCGCAACGTCACGATTGAGGATGTTGGCGGCGCGGCGCTCTATCTGCTGTCAGACCTCGCTTCGGGCGTCACCGGCGAGACGCATCATGTCGATGCGGGCTATCACTTGGTAGGCATGAAACAGGAAGACGCGCCGGATATTGCGCTGTCGTAAGAGAACGCAACGCTATCCAATATATTCCATCGTGATCAGCGGGGTAGCTCGCGCATGATTGAAGCCCTTTTGGCACTTGCCTTAACCTTTCCAGGCATGGCGCTGGTGGACGGGTTTGCGCGGCCGCGCAGCGTGCGGGTTTTACGCCGCCTGTCGGGCTTGTGGCTGTTGTTCTGCATCACCGCCATCGTGTTCGGCGTGCTGCTGGGGTTGAGCGGCAATCCGGCTCTCGCCGCCGCCCTGACGCTGGCTATCCACCTGCTGTTCGTATTTGCGTCTAATGCCAAGAACCGCATGCTGGGCGAACCTCTTGTTTTTACCGACTTGGCGTTGATCGGCTCGACGTTCCGCCATCCACAATTCTATTTTTCGGTGTTGGCGGCGTGGCAGAAAATTGCCGGGGTGGGTGCAGTTATTGTCTTGCTGGCCGCACTTTCATGGTTAGCCCGTCCAACCCTCACCTTGGCCATTACTGGGGCGATGGTGACTGCAATCGGGCTGGTTGCTAGCTATCTGAGTTTGCACCTTGGGCTGTTCAGCAAGCTGGCACGCAAGCCTGATGCTGCCGCAGACACCGCCGCGCTGGGCCTTCTGCCGTCCTTGACCTTATACTGGCTACGCTGGCGAGAGAGCGGCACCCGGGCCAGACTGGTTGAACATGCCCCAAGAAAGCCGGCAAATACCGAGGGGGCAGCGAACCTCATTGTGGTTGTCCAGTGCGAATCCTTCGCCGATCCAGTCGAACTCTTTGGCCGGCCCGACGATGCGCTGCCTTCACTTGAGGCCGCGCGCGCAGACGCAATACAATGGGGCAACCTGCTGGTGAGCGGATTCGGAGCCTACACCATGCGAACAGAATATGGTGTGCTGTTCGGCCGCGACGAAGCGGCATTGGGTTTCCGACACTACGACCCCTACCTGACTGCAATCGAGGATGCTCATTACGCGCTGCCGCAAAGGCTGGGGGTTGATCGCTGGCAAAGCCTGTTTGTGCATCCCCATGATATGCGCTTTTATAACCGAAACCGCATTTTGCCGTCGGCTGGCTTCGCCGAAATGATCGGCGAAGCCCATTTTGCAACCAAGTCCCGTGGCGGCGGGCGCTATGTCACGGATGAAGCGGTCGCCGACAGGATACTCGCGCTTGCAGGTGCCACTAACGATCCCACTTTCGTCTATGCCGTCACAATCGAGAACCACGGTCCATGGGCACCGCGCGGTGATGCCAAGGCCGAAGTGACGATCGCAAACTACAATCGCCTCGTGTGCGCTGGCGATAGGATGCTCGGCCAGTTGCGAGAGGGAATCGCGCAACTGGCAAGGCCTGCGATACTCGTGTTCTTTGGCGATCACAGGCCAAGCATTCCTGGCGTGAGCATCCCGGGCGGTGAGCGTCACACGCCCTATGTCATCGTGAAATTCGATGCCGAAGGGCGTATTATCACTGGATCTAACCGCAGGATAGATGTGACACCCGCGCAACTGCACCACGCGATCTTGGATCTCGAAGGCGGCCACGCCGACAGATGACCGTGCATTCGGTCAAGGCTTCAGACGCGTTAGAATATGATCCCGCAAGGCCATTGGCAGTAACCGGTCCAACGTCTGGAAAAGCGCGAATGGCCACGGTGTGACGAAGTGCCGCGCCTTGCGTTCGGCAGCATCAGCAATGCGCCGTGCAGCCTCTGCTGCTGTCAATTCAAACGGGCGGTTAGAGGAAATGGCGCGCGCAGCAGGCGTATCGATGAACCCGGGCGCGGCCAGCGTGACACTCACCCCATGTGGCTTGACCGCAAGGCGAAGCGCATCAGCGAACCGTGCCAGCCCGGCTTTCGAACCGGAATAGGCGGCAGCGAAAGGCAAGGAATGATGCGCTGCCGCTGACCCGATCAGAACGATCCGTCCATGGCCCCTTTCTGCCATCCTCGCCGCCAATGCCGCCGCCATAGCAGCGGGCGCAGTAAAATTTACCTGAGTCGCCCGCAGCACCAATTCCGGCGGCTCTACCATTGCGCCTTCCGGGCGCACATCTCCGATTCCGGCAGCGAGATACGCCACGTCGAATGGGGCGGCGCGATCTTGTTTAATCAAGATTTCGATCGCACCAGCCGTATCGCTTAAGTCGTGGCAGGTTCGTTTCGCCTTGGCCCCACGGGCCTCCACCGCCTCACATGCTTCTTTCAGCCTTGCAGGAGAGCGCCCCCAAAGGTCAAACGCAGCCCCGGCCTGGGCGTGATAAAGCGCAAGCGCACGGCCAAGACCACCCGAAGCTCCGGTGATAATAATGTTCTGAGCAGAATTTTGCATAATCGCCTCGTCACGCCTGAGCCACACCCCAGCTTTTCAGGATGGCATTTGCTAGGTTCAGCGTTCTATCCGGCTTGACAAGGTAATCGCTTTTCTGTCGAGGCCAATGATATGAATCATCAGCCCCATCAAAGTGACCGTCTCGTTTTGTTCGAAAACCGATGGCTTGAGAAATTCACGGTTATTTCCGTGGGGTGGTTTGTGGCGATCTGGGCTGTGATTGTGCCGCTGGTTGTAATGACTGCCTGGGGAACCTTATCGCCGCTGTCTGCGACCGGCCTGATGCTTACCGGATGGTTTATCTGGAGCATTTTTGAATATATCGCCCACCGCAAGCTGTTCCATTTCGACACCGACCGGCCCTGGCTTGAACGAGTCGTTTTCGTCATCCACGGCAACCACCACGTGCAACCGCGTGACGAATTGCGCAATCTCATGCCCCCAATCGTCAGCGTTCCGGTGTCGATGTCGATTTGGGCGCTGTTGTGGGCACTGGCTGGCGATGCTGGCACGTGGATGTTCGTGGGCTTCATTGGCGGTTATGTCGCCTATGATCTTACTCATTATGCGTGTCATCATTGGCCAATGCGTGGACGAGTGGGTATGTTCTTCAAACGCCATCACATGCAGCACCACTTCATAACCGGGCACGGCAATTTCGCCATCACGGCAATCTTCTGGGATTATGTGTTCGGCACGCGCGTTGTCCGGTAGGGCGTGATCAGGCACAGGGCTGATATGGGAAGAAGTCGCTGCATTTCACCGAACAACCATCGACTTGTTTCGCGGTCTTTCCGGTTCAGCCGACCGTCGATCTTATCACCCCTGCGGCGATTGCCATGTGCTCAGACCAATCCGGCGCATCCCATTGCTTGAGCCGCGCAAGCTGGGCGCGGCGCAGGGCTCCGTTTTGGGCGTAATCGAGAATGGCCTGCCGCCAACGCGGCCCATCAAGGGGGTCAAGATAATCTGGCGCAGCTCCACCTGCCTCGCGGTGCGCGGGCAAATCGCTGGCAATAACAGGTGTGCCGATAGACAGCGCCTCTGCAATCGGCATACCATATCCTTCCGCAAAAGATGGCATGAGCAAGCCGCGCGCGCCCCGCAACAGAGCGGCCAGTTCTTCATCACCGCAACTGTTCACTTCATCAACGAATGGATGGAGCGCTGGGCAACGGTCAAGAAGATCGAGGATTTGCTCATTCTCCCATCCCCTTCGGCCAATCACGACCAGACGCGGCACATCATCGGCGGGCAGTTCCTGCGCCATGCTGCGCCACAAGTGGAGGAGCATAAGGTGGTTCTTGCGCGGCTCAATCGTACCAAGGCAGACGAAAAAAGGCCTGTTGTCTTTTGGCGCCGAAGCCGGGGTTTGGGGCAAAGACTGGGTGCCGAGCAGGGCGACGTGGATCGGAGGTGAATTCGCGCCATGCGTTGCGATCCAGCGGGTCAGCGAAGCGCCGGTCGCGGCCGAGTTCACAACCACCGCATCGGAGAGCTGGGCAACGGTTTCCATCCGCGCTTCGTGCAGCGCCCGTCCGCCGGGGCGCGCGTATTCGGGATATTCGATCGGGATGAGATCGTGAACCAGGCACACGAATCGCGCTTTCTCGCGGGCGAGGATCGCGCGCTTTTTCGCGGTCTGATGCAGGTGGTGGGGGGAAACCTGAACCATAACGTCGCTCGTCCCGATCCCGCGGCGCTCCGGCATCAGGCGGGCCATCCATGGCATAACCGAAGCCAGTGACCTTTGCCCGATCCGCCCGTCCGGGACCGCCCAGCGCGCTTCGAGTTCATCAAGATAGGCAAGCGCAGACGTCTGCCCGATCCGACCGTATAACCCCGACGGGTGCACTGCCGCAAAGGCGAGGTTATCGCCGAATGTCTCCCTTAGCCCACGGGCATAGGCCATCTCGACCCGGTCCACACCCGAAGGCCGCGCGTGCCGCACCCGCGAAATAAGCCGTGAAATATCGAGCAAAACCTTCGTCATCGCCCCCCCATGCGGCGCAGCCGCACCATCGCACTTCCCTGCACGCGCCGCATCGGGCCGAGCCAGCCGAGCCGGTTGGGCATTTCCCCCGCAGCCATACGCCTCACCAGCACCTCTGGCGGACACGGCAGGCCGCTCACCGGGTCGAGATAGCGGGGATAGAGCAGAAGCACGCCAGCGACCAACTCATCCAGCGTGAGCACGCGCCCGCGCCGTTCAGGAACCACGCCGAGATCGCGCGTCAGACCCCACCCGGCATAAAATGGTGTGCCGTGGCAGATCACCTCGCGCCGCCGCAGCAACGCCTCAAAGCCCGATAGCGATGTCAGCACATGCACAGCGTCGACCTGATCGAGCAGGTCGGTGATAGACTCCTCCCGCACAATCCTGTCAGTATATTTGAGCGCCGCAGCATCGGCGACAGCGCCATTGCGATGCCCGGCATCAACATCAGGGTGGGGTCGCCACCAGAGTTCGGCGTCAGGCTCAAGCGCGCTTGCCCGGCGCAGCAATTCGAGGTTCGGGCTTATTCCTCCACCTCCGGCGCGCACCGACATGTCATCCTCGACCTGCCCGGTTATCAGAACCACACGCCGATCTTTGGCGTTGTTTGGGCGTCCTCGCCCGTCTGCGGCATGGCTCGCATACTTGCTGATCCCCGCCGCAACTATCGCATCGCGCAGCCGCGCAGCGCGTTCGAGCAGCGCTGGCGAAAAATCCGTGTGGGCAAGAATGTGCTCAAGGTCACTCGGCCTTTGCGGATCAAAATGGATCCCCCTGCGATCAACAATCACTGACAGCGGCGGAACCAGATTGCTCCCCAACCCGACAGAACGCACAAATCCGTCCTCGACCCGGACCAGCGGCACCCCCGCCTTGTGCGCCTCAGCAATCAGAGACGGGGAAATGCGCGAGGGCCAGACTGCCAGAGCAGCGCCCTCGCCCCGCGCCGCCGCCAGCGCGCGCCGGGAGCTCATGAAAATCCGCAAAGGCTTACCCGGCGACCACAGAAAGCGCCGAATTTCAGAGCGCTTCCACCAGCTAATCCCGCAGGCCGCGACCAGGCGTTCGCCCGCGCTGCCGCGATTTGCATCAATGACCCTGCGCCATTCGGCCAGCAACGCGATTGCCTCCATCGGGCCAAACCAGCCATCTGAAAACGGATCAGGCAGTGGCTGCGAGAGCGCGTGCGCCGCGCGCTGCGCCAGCATCGCGTTATTCTCGCCCGGTTCGCCGAAGCGGCCGGGCGAAAGCACCTCGACCGTGAGCCCGATCACGCTGGCGAGCGCGATCCATTCGTCTTCGCCATGCGCAATCAACCGCCGGGCGCGGGTAAGAACGCTCCACGGATCAACCGCTTCGTCCGCCTGCGCTGGCCCAAACGCAACCAACGTCTCATCGCCAACCTTGGCGCGCATTTCGACGAGTTCCGCATCTGATTGCGCACGCAACACCACGTGCGCAGAGGTGCCCGCAAATGGATCAGCCCAGAACGCGCCGCCGACCCGCGCCTCACGCAGCGCGGCAAACAGCGCGGTGCGCTGCCCTGCACTCAGCGCGAGGGAAGAGGGCATCTCTCCGTGTTTGGCAACCGCTTTGAAATTTGGAAACGGCGGCGCGCGCAACAATCCCTTGTCGCCGATCATGGGCGCGCGCCCCACTTTTCGAGCTTAAGGCTGCCATCCTCACACCGCACAATCACGCCATAACCGCCGGTCGGCAGCTTGAGCGTGGCGAGGCTCGCCGCCTGTTCAAGCAACGCCGGATCAGCAAGCAGCGCGAAGCGCGCCGCGCCGTTGCTCGTGACAAGCAGGGTCGGGCCATTGGCAGGGGGTGCGAAAAACAGTGTGCGCCACGCCGCAATCCGTGCCTCGCGGTCAACGATCCAGCCCGGCGGAGCGACAGCGCGGCTTTCCCACGCCCCTATCGCATCACTCCCGATCCGCTTGAGCACCGCGTCTTCATTCTGACCCTCGTCAGGGCCATGATCGATTTCGCGAAGAAAGTTGGCGCATTGCAGTGCGCGCGGAGATTCCTGTTGCGCAAGGATTTCTGCCGCTGTCTGTCGCGTGCGGATCAGCGGCGATGCGAATGCTTGCGCAAACGCAATCCCGCTGTCTGCGAAATGCATACCCAACGCGCGCGCCTGCGCTAACCCGGTCGCGGTCAGCGGCAAGTCAGTGCGCGCGCCGATCCGGCGTGGCAGCGTGCCTGCCTCAAAAGTATTCCCGTGGCGTACTAGGACGAACATTAAACGGGCTTGTAGCGGCTGGCCTTTCGACCGCAAGCGCGCTCAGACGGGGAACGGATCACCGAACCTCGCGATAGCGGCTTCGGCGGCAGCCAAGTCTTCGGGAGTGTCAATTCCCGACAAAGCATGACGGGGCGGTTCCACCGGGATGGTGGCGATCTGCCACCCGTGCTCGAGGAAGCGCAGCTGCTCCAACCCCTCAAGCGTTTCATAGGTGCCTGCGGGCGTCGAAACGAACCAGTCGAGCGCCACACGCGTAAAGGCGTAAAGGCCAAGATGCTGCCATACTGGTGACAGCGGTTCGCGGCGCAGTTCCGTCTCTCCGCGCATCGCAGGAAGGATCAGCTTGGAAAACCACAGAGCCTGCCCCCGCGCGTCGCGCACGCACGTGGTGCCGGAAAAGGGCGCGACGTTTTTGTGCCCGCGCAATTGGTCGAGCCGGTCCCAGTCAAGCCGATAGACTGGCGTAGCGATATCGGCTGTGCCTTGGCGCAGGGTTTCGATAAGCGCGGCGATAGTATCAGGCGGGATGAACGGCGCATCGCCCTGAATGTTGATGATGCGTTCTGGTGTATCACCGCCTTCGCATATCGCCAGCGCCGCCGCGTGCGCACGGGCGCTACCCGAGGTGAGCGCACGATCGGTCATGATAGCGCGAACGCCAAGCATGCGCGCATGGTCCATAATCCGATCATCATCGGTCGCGACCACCACATCGCAATGCCGGGCCAAATCGGCTGCGCGCCGCGCGTTGGCAACTACCCGTTCAAGCAAAGTGTGCCCCGCAAGAGCAAGCAGCGGTTTGCCGAGAAGCCGGGTCGAGCCAAAGCGCGCGGGTATGACGATAAGATCCGGAGCTGGCCGATCGGGGTCTGGAGGGGTCATCACAGGCCCAGCCTAACGCAAATTCACGAAAAACGCAGCAGTATCGCGATCACGTGATCCCGAGCCGAACGAGGTCATGAATGTGGACGATGCCGGTCAGCTTTTCATCCTCCGTGATGAACAAAACCGAAACGGCGTTATCATTCATCAATGCGAGCGCATCCACCGCCAGCATCGAATTGGATGCAGTTAGCGGCTGCGGTGTCATGTGACTAACGATGCGTTCGTCGAGATTGTGAACCGCGATGCAGCGGCGCAGATCACCATCCGTAAAGGCCCCTGCCAGCCTGCCGCCCTCATCGACGATTGCGGTGCAGCCATAACGCTTGCGGCTCATCTCGATTGTGGCGCTGCGCAGCGTCGCGTCGAGCGGGACGCTTGGCAAGGCATCCCCGGTTCCCATGACCTTTTCGAGCGTTGTCAGCCGCGCGCCCAGCAGACCGCCAGGGTGAAGAACACCGAAATTCTGCGGAGAGAAATCGCGCGCCTCGATCAATGCCACCGCCAGCGCATCTCCCATCACCATCTGCACTGTCGTTGATGAGGTGGGCGCCAGTTCGTTCGGGCAGGCCTCTCGCACTTTGGGTAAAGCAAGGCAGATGTCGGCGGCCCTGCCGATCCAGGCTTCCGGATGCGCAGTAGCAACGACCAATTTCTGGCCCGTGTGCGCACAGAAGTTCACGATGTCACTTAATTCTTGCGTCGCGCCGGACCAGGTAATCGCGAACACGACGTCGTCTGCTGACATCATACCGAGGTCGCCATGGCTGGCCTCGCCCGGGTGGAGGTAGAGTGCAGGAGTCCCGGTCGATACAAAAGTCGCTGCGATTTTGCGGGCAATATGGCCGCTCTTGCCGATCCCGGTCACAATGATCCGGCCCTTGGTCGAAGCGAACAGGTTAACAGTGCGCTCGAACGCCGTGCCAAGGTCGGTGTTGGCAAGTGCGTGCTCAAGATCCCTGAGCCCTCTGAGTTCAATCGCCAGAGTTTTCAGGGCAGCAGGCAAATGCGTTGCGATAAGCGTTTGATGCTTGCTCAAAATGACCCAACCCAGTTATATTCAAAGAGCCTTACCGATCGGCCCTTGCAGCCCATTATGTCAATCGTTTACCGCCCTAAGTGCGACCAACTGATACAAATGTCGTGTGAATCGTAGCAAGCTGCATTCGCCGTCCCATACAATCCCGCATTTGCGCAAAGGATGGCACATCAATGAAGCTGTGTTCCCGAACGATTGATGCTCATAGCCCAATCTTTCTGATTGCCGGACCGTGCGTGATCGAGAGCGAGACGCACGCACTTGGCGTAGCGCAAGTGCTCGCAGAAATCGCCGAGCGGCTAGGCTTGCTGCTTATCTTCAAGAGCTCATTCGATAAGGCCAACCGCTCCTCGGGAACATCTTTCCGCGGCCCAGGCCTTGAAGAGGGGCTGCGAATCCTGGAGAAAGTGCGTTCGGAAACTGGCCTGCCGGTGCTGACAGATATCCACGAGCCTGCGCAGGCCGCGCCAGTTGCGCAGGTGGTTGATGTCCTTCAAACTCCTGCCTTTCTCGCCCGCCAGACTGATTTCATTTGTGCGGTCGCAGCGACTGGAAAGCCGGTGAACATCAAGAAAGCGCAGTTCATGGCTCCCGCCGAAATGAGCAACGTCGTTGCCAAGGCGCGCCATACGGCAGCGCAAGCGGGGCACGAAACTGACAACTTCCTGCTGTGCGAACGCGGAACCTCATTCGGCTACAACACCTTGGTATCTGACATGCGAGGCCTGGCGATCATGGCGGAAACCGGTTGTCCGGTCGTATTCGACGCGACTCACTCCGTGCAACAACCCGGAGGGCTCGGTTCGCGTTCGGGCGGGCAGAGCGAATATGTTCCCTTGCTTGCGCGCGCGGCGGTCGCAGCCGGAGTGTCGGGGGTGTTCATGGAAACCCATCCAGACCCGGCAAACGCACTCTCCGACGGGCCCAACGCGCTCCCGCTTGAGCGTTTCGAAGGTCTGGTGCGACAGCTTCAGGCCATCGATGCGGTTGCCAAATCTGCGCTTGCCTAGAAACGGCGGGGCGGGCCTACGGCAGCGCGGCGTGCAATTACGGAGTCGAACGCAAACGATCCCCATGTTTTCGGTGCATTATTAATGCAAGGGCGAAGCACGCCGCCACCGGCCCGATGATGTCGGCATATTGATCGTAGCTGGTCCACACCCGTCCGTCGAATGCCGCCCACCACGGGGCGTTTGCGCGCAGTCCTTCGCCGAAATGCTCGATCCAGCGATATTCCGCCTGCGCAAGTTCGCGACCGACAAAATAACAGCAGGCAGCAAGGCCGCCCACCCACCAATTGCGCGTCAATATCCCAACCGCGACTTGGGCAGCCACTGCTATGATGGTGTGTTCGATCAACGCAAACGCTACCATCCCATCCATATCAATTGCCGGAACCCGAGCTGAGGTTATCAGTCAGCGTTGTTACCGTAACGATTGGCGCAAACAGTTGGCTGATCGTCTGTATCAGCTTGCGTGGCTGATTGGCAGCCGCGTTGCCGAAATACAGGACGTCGCCATCGCGCAGCGCGAATTGTTGCGCGAGAAAGTAGGTCGGCGCCTGCATCATGTTGAAATGATATACAGTTGGCTCCGTTCCGCTTGGCCCGGCATAGCGGAACAGGAATACCGCCTCGGGATCGCCGGCATCGTCGCGCGGCCCGCCTGCCATCGCTATGGCTTCAACCACGGTCATCCGCTCGCGCGGGAACGGCATCTGTTGGACCCGCCCGGTCGCCCCAAGCACCGAAAACATCAGCGGCTCGGGCAGTATCGTGAGCCGGTCGCCAGGATAGGCGCGCAGGCTGCGATAGGGGCCGGTCATCACGTCCCCCAGTCGCAAGCGAGCCACATTCTCGCCCCGTTCGACTTGCAGAACCAACGCGCGCGGCTCACCGCGATACCCCCCGGAAAGCGCGATGATGTCGGCCAGGCTTTCGCGATTGGTCTGAAGCACCAATCGCCCAGGCCGTGTCACTTCGCCGCCGACAATGATCGAGTTACCGATCACTTCCTGGCGATTGATCAGAACCTGAGGGTCTTGCGAAAGATTGCGCAGCGCGCGGCGGATCTGGCCTTGAACTTCAAGAATTGTCCTGCCTGCAACCGCTACGCGGCCAACATAGGGAACGTCGATATGGCCCGTATCATCCACGCGGCGCGGGGGTAGGGTGTGCGCTTTGACCGATGGATCAAATCCGCCTGCTCCCGCCACGGACGAGGGGGCGTCGCCGCTGAACAGAGACACGCCAGCCTCAAAAACCGTGATCAACAAAACATCGCCGGCACCGATAAGATCGGAGGGTGGGGCCTCAAGGTCGGGCAATTGCCATTCGGCCGGTGCAACCACGGGCGGGATTGCAGCTACTGAATTGACCGGAACGATTGCAATGTTAAGCCCGGTCTCCCCGGCCTCGACCACGGACTGTTCAATTTGGCTGCCGGTCGGGCCGCTGGAGGGAAGGGTCGCGCAAGCGCTGAGCGAAGCCAGCACAAGCGAGCAGAGCGGGAGTTTCAGATTCATCGTGTGTTTTTGCCAAGTTTGCTTATGGAGCGCTCCTCTAACGACAAAGCTGGTTCAGGCATAGCCCATTGCAGGACAATTCAAGCCAACCCGCCACCCACCGCACGGTGAGCCGCATTTCAGAGCAGCGCGCGCTCAACCTGCTGTTGCTGGCTGGCCTGCGGCCACACCGCTTGGTGGCCAATCTGTGGTGGCGTGTGATCGGCAAAAAGCTGCGGGCTCGCTCCCGAATCGACGCGGCCATAAGAGGTTTGCCGTTCGCACATGCGCGGTGGGTGAAAGCGTCCGGGATTGAAGATCAGGAAATTGTCGCAATTGGGCTTGCAGCGGGCACCGCTCCAGCGTTGTGCATGCATTTGCATATATCCCAGAACGACCGCCCCGGTGAGATCCGCAGGGCAGTGCGATCAGCCCTGAAACAGAGTGTGATGCCGCTGCACGTCGTTATTACGCGTGAAAACGGCGTTCCAATCCCTTTCACAAGCAGCACGATGGTGACTGTGCTCCCCGAAGAATTCGGATCGCGCACAGGCGGGTTGTGTGCGGCGCTCCGGATGGCAAGCGAGATCGGAGCAGACTGGCTGGTGCCGCTCGATTGTGGCTCACGCCTCGCCCATCATGCGCTGGCGGCGTATGGCGCGCACCTGCTTCGTCGCCGACCGAGCGACGCAAACGCTTCAGCCCCAGCGCTGCTTTATGGCGATGAAGGTGAAATTGCGTGGTTGCGGGCGAGGCCGAAACTGTGGCTGAAACCGCAGTGGGATCGGCGCATGATCCTGTCACAAGATTATGTCAGCCGCGCCTGCGCACTGGCAGTTGGCCCCGCGCTTGACGCGGCGGCTCGCTGCGACGGAGGGGAGCCGCAGAGCCTTTACGAGCTTGTGCTTCGGATCGCAGAAAATGCGCCGGTTGAGCACGTTGAGCGTATTACCGCGCTGACGCCTGATGACAGTTGGCTCCATGATGGGGCGGCAACGCTCGCGGCAGTGCGCCGGGTGATGAGCGCGAGTGCCGATGACATCGTGCCCGGGCCGTTTGGAACGGTCGCATTGCAATTCCCGTTGCGCCAGCCGCTGCCGACCGTCAGCGTGGTCGTCGCCACGCGCGATCGTGTCGAATTGCTGCGGGCCTGCGTTGAGGGAGTGCTTTACGCGACTGATTACCCGGCATTAGACCTGATCATCGCCGACAATGACAGCGTCGATCCGGAAACCCTGGGGTACATGGACGAGGTATCCGCCGACCTGCGGGTCAGCGTCGTGCGCTGGCCGCACCCGTTCAACTATTCGGCGATCAACAATTTTGCGGCGAGCCGTGCGCGCGGAGAATATCTGTGCCTGCTCAACAACGACATCGAAGTGATCGAGCCGGATTGGCTATCTGCGATGATGCGCGAAGCGTTGCAGCCGAAAGTAGGCGCGGTGGGCGCAAAGCTGCTTTATCCTGACCGGTCAATCCAACACGCGGGGGTCGCGATCGGACTGGGCAATGCGGCCGGCCACGCCCACCGTGGGTTACCCGAAGGCGATCCAGGCTATTTTGCGCAAGCACACATCGCGCGCGGGGCAAGCGCAGTTACGGGTGCATGCCTCCTAGTCGCACAGCGGCACTTTCAAGCTGTTGGCGGGCTAGACGAGGAGCATCTGGCAGTCGCATACAACGACGTGGATCTTTGCCTGAAGCTGCGCGAACGCGGCCTAGCGACCATCTACACCCCGGCTGCCACGCTGATCCACCACGAAAGCAAATCACGCGGGCTGGACTTTGCACCGGAACACCGTGAACGCTATATGCGCGAGCTTGAAGTGTTCCAAAAGCGTTGGGGCTCTGAGTGGGTCGTGGACCCGTGGCACCACCTGCGGCTTGACCGGGCAAGCGAGGTCTATCGCGCGTGATCTTTCAGCACGCCAACTCAGGAAATCGACCAGCTGACACCGGAGGGCATCCGCCCCATACAGCGCCTTAAAGACCCACGACGTTTATAAGACGCTTAACGTCGGCAAGCTTATCGCCGAGCGCCGAGAAGACCGAATGTCGCACGAGAACGCAGACCACGTCCGCCTGCGCAATCGCATCTTCGAGTGAGGCCAACGTGACCGGAAGGCCCGCAAGACCTTCGGGAAGCGCATCGATATGTGGTTCAACAACAAGGACTTGGCAACCGAGCGCCCCGAACTGGCTGGTGATTTGCAGGGCTGGGCTTTCGCGCAAATCATCAATATCCGGCTTGAAGGCAAGGCCAAGACAGGCGACCTTGATATCCTCCATCGCGCGCGATTGATCAGCGGCAAGTGCGTCCATGATGGCCTCCTTTCCTTTGTGCAAAACCCAATCGGGCTTCGCGTCATTCACTTCGCGCGCCGTGCGGATCAAGCGTGCCTCGTCAGGAGCGGAGGAGACAATGAACCATGGGTCAACCGCGATACAATGCCCGCCAACGCCTGCCCCCGGTTGCAAAATGTTCACCCGGGGATGCCGATTGGCCAATGCAATCAGTTCCCACACGTCGATAGAAAAACGGTCGCAAATGATGCTGAGTTCATTGGCAAAGGCGATCTGGACATCGCGCGAGCTGTTTTCGGTCAGCTTGCACATTTCTGCCGTGCGCGCATCGGTTATGACGCAATCGCCGCGCACTACCTTTTTGTACAAAGCCACCGCCAGTTCACTCGCGCGCTGCGACATGCCGCCGATAATCCGGTCATTGTGCACCAGCTCGGTCAACACCTGTCCCGGCAGCACGCGTTCGGGGCAGTGCGCGATGTGGATGTCCGCATCGTCACCTGCATCTTGCGGAAAGATCAGGTCAGGGCGCGCCTCGGCCAGCCACGCGGCCATCTGTTCGGTCGCGCCAACCGGAGATGTGCTTTCCAGAATGACCAGATTTCCGGGTTCCAATACCGGAGCGATCATTCGCGCTGCGCTGGCAATATAGCTCAGATCAGGCTCGTGCGCGTCCTTGAATGGCGTTGGCACAGCGATGATGAAGGCCTCAGCCGGTTCTGGCACCAGCGTCGCGTGCAGCAGGCCCTTGTTGACGACGTTGTGCACCACTCCGTCGAGGTCGGGCTCAACCAGATGGATTTTACCGGCATTGATTGTGTCAACGACACGCTGTGAGACATCGACCCCGATCACCCTGACGCCATGGGCCGCAAACAAGGCCGCCGTCGGCAGGCCAATATAGCCCAGCCCAACCATGGAAATACGATCAAACATCGATTGTTCCTTTACTTGGCCCGTGCCCGCGCAACGAGAGCCGCGGCAATCCGCTCTGCCGCCTTGCCATCACCATAAGGATTAATGGAGTGGGCCATCAGCGCGTAGGCTTCGGGATCGTGCAACAAGGTAAGCGCAGATTCCCGGATGCGGTCGGGATCGGTTCCCACCAACCGCACTGTGCCGGCATCCACGGCTTCGGGTCGCTCGGTCGTGTCGCGCATCACCAGAACCGGTTTGCCGAGCGAGGGGGCCTCTTCCTGCACCCCACCCGAATCGGTGATGATGAAATGGGAGCGGCGCATCAGCCAGACGAAGGGCAGGTATTCTTGCGGTTGGATCAGGTGAACGCCGGGCGTGCTGCCGAGGATCCGCTGAACTGGCGCCTGCACATTGGGATTGAGATGCACAGGATAGACGATCTGCGCATCACCCTGTTCGCTGATATCGCGCAAAGCGCGGCAGATGTTTTCGAAACCCGAACCGAAATTTTCCCGCCGGTGCCCGGTTACCAGAATCATCCGGCGGCCGTCTTCCAGAAACGGGAATTGCCCCTGCAATTGCGCTTCCAGCGCTTCGTCGCCGTCCAGCTTTGCCACCACATCGTGCAGCGCATCGATCACGGTATTCCCGGTCACGATGATGTTCCGGTAGGCGACGTTCTCCGCCAAAAGGTTTTGACGCGAGGTTTCCGTCGGTGAGAAATGCAGGTCGGCAAGGCGGCCCACGATCATGCGGTTCGCCTCTTCAGGCCAAGGCGCATAAAGATTGCCAGTGCGAAGGCCAGCCTCGACATGGGCGACCGGCACCTGCGCATAAAAAGCGGCCAGCGCGCCGGCCATCGTCGTCGTGGTATCGCCGTGGACGATCAGCCGATCATAGCGTTTTTCCTTCAGCACATTGCGCAGCGCGAGAATGATGTTGGCGGTAATATCGGTGAGATCCTGCCCCGGCTTCATCACATTCAGATCGAAATCCGGCACGATATCAAACAGCGACAAGACCTGATCCAGCATCTCGCGGTGCTGGGCAGTGACGCAAACGTCAACGTCAAGCCCCGGCGCAGCCTTGAGGCGGCGCACCACGGGTGCCATCTTGATCGCTTCCGGACGCGTGCCAAACACGACGAGTATGTTCATGACTGGTCCCATGATTTCGCTGGTGGGTCGGAAGGGCGCTATGCGGATATTGTCTCGACTTACAACCCCCGTTTAGCATAAAGCATGCTAATCGCGCGATATCTTGAGGCGGTTGGGCATTCTTCATAGAAGTTTCGGCTGCGCATAGCGACCGGCATCGCAATCAAAGTGGGCCGCCTTTTAGCCCGGTTCAGGAACAGCACCAGCGACATGAGGGGTCAGCACGAACGAAGCCTGAAAACCGCGCGTGGTTTGGCCCTGGCCGCGCTGCATCTTTCTGCCAGTGGCAAGACTTCAGCACTGAATCTCGCGCGCCAGGCAGTCGCCATGAATGCGGAGCCCGAAACCTTGGTCGCCTATTGCCGCGTTGCAACCGCGCTTTACGATATTGGCGCCCTCGAAGATGCTGTCGCGCTGGCCGAGCCCTATGCCGCTTCCAGCGCTGAATTGGCTGCGCTGATAAATGAGCTGCGCGTCGGCCCGCTTGCCGTGATCGCGCTTGCCCGTCGCCTGCCTGCGCGAGAGCCGCTCGCGATTACGCCCACCCCGGGGCGCATCCTCTACATCCTGCACAAATCACTTCCCCATGCGACCGATGGCTATGCAACGCGCAGTCACGGTCTTGCGCGGGCGATGCTGGCCCGGGGGGCTGATCTTGTCTGCCTCACCCGGCCCGGATTTCCCCACGATCTGGATGTGGACAGCGGCGGCGCGCTGGCAGACAACGCAATCGAAACGGTTGGCGGGGTGCCCTATCACCGGCTGGCCTCACCCAAGCGCAGCGCCTTTCCACCGCCGCCTTTCGAGTGCATGGCACACGCCTCAATCGAATATCTGACCCGGTCGGCGGCGCGGCTGGTCGAAGCTATCCGGCATCATCGGCCAGCCTGCGTAGTGGCCGCATCAAACAGCACGACGGCGCTGCCTGCGTGTCTGGCCGCGCATCAATTGGGCATCCCCTTTGTCTACGAAGTGCGCGGGTTCTGGGAAATCAGCCGCATGGCGGGCGATCCGGATTACCTGCGCACGACCATAGGCCGTCAGGAACGCTATCTGGAAATCGCCACTGCGCAAGCGGCGCAGGCGGTCATCACCTTGACCAGCCCGATGCGCGATGAGCTGATCGCGCGGGGTGTGGAGCCTGCGCGCATTACCGTGGTGCCCAATGGCTGCGATCCCGAAAGCTTCGCGCCCAAGCCGCGCAACCGCGCGCTGGCAGAGCGGCTGGCACTGGCGGCGGAAACGCCGGTGATTGGCTATGTCGGTTCGTTCAATGCCTATGAAGGCCTCGACATTCTGGTGCGGGCCTGCTCCATATTGAGGCGTGAAAGCCTGCAGTTTCGATTGCTGCTGGTGGGGAGCGAGCCACCTGACAGCGCAGGCAACCAACCGGTCACGGACGAAATCAACCGCATGGCGACCGAGCAAGGGCTGGGAGACTGGCTCATCATGCCGGGCCGTGTTCCGCATGACACAGTGGCCGATTGGTATTCGCTGATCGACATCGCGCCATTTCCGCGCAAGTCACTGCCGGTGACGCAACTGGTTTCCCCGCTCAAACCGCTTGAAGCGATGGCGATGGCCAAGGCGGTGGTGGCATCCAGCGTGGGGGGAATGCAGGAGATCGTGGCGGATGGCCACACCGGACTTGTCGTTCCGAGTGACAGCGCCCCTGCCCTTGCGAAAGCGCTGCGCGCATTGCTACAAAATGAAAACCAGAGGCATCAGCTTGGCGCGGCGGCGCGTGAGTGGGTGCGGGATGAGCGGGGTTGGGAGCATTCTGCGATCAAAGTGATGAATGTGTTAATCGAAACAAACGCAAATATGTCCGATCAAAACCTGAAAATACTAAATTCAAAATATCACAGGATTTCCATGAATAAATCTCTGACCTTACGGACAAATATATCTATATCATAATTTCGCCGTACGTGCGCGATGCCTTTCTTACGTTTATCGTCAAATTCGCTTCTACTCTGGGAAATAGACTTTATTGCTTCAACAATCTCGTGCGACTCCTCGAAAATACATTCTTCTCCCCAAATGTATTCTGCGCCCGGCCACCGCTTGACCAACGAAATGCACCCGCCTGCAAAGCCATCAGCAATTGCCAAATGGAAACTTTCAAAACCAGGGAAACCCAAATCTGGTTCGCTTAAGGATAGAACATATCCAACCTTCTGCCGAGCTAATTCAACCTTCACGTCAACATGGCCAACAAATTCTACAGCATCCCCTAATTTATTTTTAAGAATATAATTTTCACATTCCGAATAATATTTCATCTCTACCGTATTATTTGCTATCCAATGCAAATCTTCAGGGCGTTTCCCAAAAATCTTTATTTTAAACCTATCATTAAATTTTTTAAGATCTGCCAATATTTCTAAAGCCGCTCTATAGCCTTTCTGGGATGGTAAGATCCCTATCATAGCGAGTGTGCAAAGCCGGTCTTCATAAAAAGTGGCGTCGTAAGCATCGGTACGGATAAAATTATCAATTATATGAACTTTATTTCGTGGAATAGACGGGAATCTCTCAATAAGGCGCTCAAAAAAGAATACAGATACTATAATAAATGCATCTACGTTATTTATTGCAATCTTATCACCATAATCGCGCCCAAGCTCCATTCTATGAACCCGTATTATCAATCGTTGATGCGGCATCTTACGTTTAGAATACCATTCAGCATTACCCAAAAGCCATTCGCACCATATAAAATCCGCCCACTGTAAGTGCTCGTAGCTATCCTCTTCATGATGAGTTTCATGACCTCTCCATTCATCATATTCAATATTGAAATATTTAGAAAGTTCATCGCGAGCTTCTTTGATAAATTTTAAGTCGTAGCCAGCTATCAAGAGTCTTGGCTTTATGAGATTGATGAATTCATTGAATGACGCACTTCTTATAGCTTCAACTATATCTTTGATGCGTGCCGTATAATTAAATTGGTTAATATTTGACCAGTAGCGATTGACGAAATCTGAAAATGTCTGAAATATTATCGTATCGATATCGCCCCTGTTTCGATATATGAGGCTTTCGATTACGACCCTTAGCCCAACCTTCAATCGCAATTGAATGTAATTTAATCCGAGCGATGATAGAATACTTTGCGTGCTTTCCCAAACCTCCAGATGATCGCCGAGTTCTTTAGATCCATACCTTTGGGTGCTGGCCGGAGTAAGTGCGGGAATTTTGAAGTAAATATATGTTGGGGCTGCAAGATATTCAATATTTTTAGCATGTGTGAGTATATAAGCGAGGAAAATAGTATCCTCTCCCATCCGAATCAGCTCAGGCCATTCTATATTATGTTTTCGAAGTAACTGCGCTCTCACCAGACTCGTTGGCACCGTACTCTGTTGCCCGATTATCAAAGAGACTTTTTGCTTTTTCGATAGTTGATTGCACCATGCATCAATCTTATTCATCAGCTTATGCTGCCTTCCATCATAAGCTAAGAGCTCAGATCGAACCACACAGGCATCGGTTTTGCTAGCCATCTCCCAAAGCTGCGATAACGCATCGGGAAGAATCTCATCGTCACAATCCAAAAAGTATATGTACTCGCCCTTCGCCTCCTGAATTCCCTTATTCCGAGGGCGGGACGGTGATCCGCTATTTTCCTCAAGGCGGAAAATGCGCCAATTTTCCCTGCGCGCACACGCCTCATGCATAAATCCGTAAGTTCCGTCATCAGAACAATCGTCGATGAATATAACCTCAAAAGCTTCGGCGTCGTAATTCAATTTTGACAATGAAGCTACGCACCGACCAATCTTGTCAATTGCGTTGAAACACGGAATTATAATTGATATATTGATCATATTAGACTCTGTACGCACGAATTGACTGATTATGTACTCGGCAATGTAGCCATTCGAAAAATTGACCGGCACTGCCTATAATGGCTGAATCTGCTTCGGTTGATGCAACTAAGTAGCGCTGATCGTGCTGGTCTTCTAACGTCAGCAGATCATCTTCAACATATTGTAGGTGGAGGATGGCATGAATGATGCGATCCACATCAACTGCACCGTCAGTGCTCAAAGCAATGAAATGAGAAGTTTCTATTGGCTGAAAACGGTCGAGCATTGCATATTTTTCAAAGTGCGACGCAGACGTAACCGAAACCCCAAATCGATTAAATTCCCGATAAATCTGCGCCACATCGAGAGGCTTCATTTCAATATGGCAAACCAGAAGAAGGCGCGCGCCTGGAAACTGGCTGCCATATTGCTGATACCACGAAATTGCCGATAGAGCATTTTCTCGTCCCTCGACGACAAATACAAAAGTCGGAATGACTGGATCTTCGAGGTACGAAAAACCGATAGAATCTAAGATTGTACGCCAACGATGCTTATAAGTGTGATTAGACAACACCTCGTGCAGTGCATCATAGCGCATCTGGTTTACATTTTCTTGGGTTAGAGATTGAAGCCTCTCAGGGTTTTTGTCAGCGAAAATAACAAGATCGCCGAACATAAGATTCACGCCTGTCGAGAAATTTGACACCACAAGCGTGTTACTTGATATCAATTCGAATACGCGCCTAGCGAACATCGTTTCTGATTCAGTGACAGTATTAAAGTTAAGACCAATTTTGCTCAACGTATAAACCAGAGGCATTTCATCATGGGGTCGCGCTGGATTTAGAAATTTTCGGTATTTTTGTGGCCACTCGTGAAGTAGATCATTAGAATTATGGTACCTGTCAAATATCTTCAAATTAAAATTATTCGAAATAATCTGATCTAAAATATTTTCCATAGCAATAGTTCGATCATGATGATTTTTATACCAGCTTCCCGCAAAAACAATTTCATCCCTTCGGCCAATGTCAGGCGTAGGCTTGAAAAGGCGAGGATTTGTAGCAAATGGAAGAGAAAAAACATTTTTTGAGCCATGTTTAGATTTATAACTTTCGATGCACTCGACTGCGGTTGTAAAAACATTATCAAAAAGCTTGGCTGTTTCTACAAAGTTATGAATTTTATCGTCATGGTGAGTTGGATCTTCTTTATTCCAAAAAATCGTCGGGATGTTTTTATTTTTACAATGATTTAATATTGCTATAATTTCATTCCGATTTTCGCGCGCAAAATTTTTGCTCGCATATACTTTGCCCTTCCACGGTCGACTCTTCGAGTCGATTCCAGACCAGGCAGACTCGCAAAGAAAAATATCGGGCTGATGCTTTTCAAAGGTTTCCAACCAATTCTCGGGTGTTACTGGTAACGCCAGAAATTCATGTCGGAAGCTGTTGAATGTGAATTCGTCAGCAATTATCGCAACCCTGATGTCTGATATTTTTTTCGGTATCATTTTTTCGATGTCAGCGGCCGAGCGATTGTGTTCCGAGGCCTCCTCCTGAAGACCCTTCGCCCAAGTGCCGCCAAAAACCGATGCTTGATCGTTGCTCGCAGATTTGAACGTCCGAAGCGCATCACTAACCGCCTTCATATGCGCTTGCGTTGTTAGTTCTGCTGATTGCGAAGGCTGTGCGGATTTCAGGGCATCGCGAAGAGCCGCCGCAAGACTTTCGGGTGAGGCGGGTGTAAACGGGAAGACGAGGCGATTTTTTGCTTGCCCCACGCGCGCACTGAACTGATCCGGAATCACAACAGGCTTGCCAAGCGCGTGTGCCATTTCCTGCCTGAAATGGTGGATCGGAAACGGGCCGTTGTTATTGCCCGCCATCAACACCGCGGCATCCATGCAATCAACCAGCGCCGCAGTTTCGCCGAAACCGTCCAGCAGCGTTTCGTGTATCCACTCGCGGCCAGCTGTTAGTGAACTGGTTGACGCAGGCTCATGAGTCGCGCTGAGGATCAGGAGATGAATCGGCACACCCGCATCGCGTAGCATCGTGCAAGCCGCGATTAAATGCTCCCTGTCTTGCGGGGACGCCGAGCCCGCCCAAAAGCCAATGACTTTTGAATGGTGATCTATTTGCAGTCTTTTTTTGATTAGATCACCGCTTCTGCGGCTCTCCGATAGAGTGTTCCTGGTGTCCCTGGTGTCCCTGAGGGGCTTTTCCATCGTTTGTCGCAAGTCATCATATTCTTCGCGATTGTTCAGGGCCTTTTCAATCCACGCCCAACGCTCTGAATCCGTGCCCGCGATGGTTTCTAGCAGCGCTTCACATTCCGCAGCTATGGCGATATTCTTCCGCCGCATAGCTGCCCAGAAATAAGCTCCCGATGTCTCTTCCGACAAATGCGCTTCAAATGCGGCGTGCGCTAATGCGTATTCCGACTCACTTCGCCCAGCCTGATGGAGGCAACGAGCCGCGAAAATAAGGGATTCTGCCTGTTGAGAGGATGAGAGGCGATGGGGAGACGAAACCAAAGAGCAATTCTTTTCCATACCGTTAGCCAGTATCGCGGGCACAGCTTCTGATCAATTGCTATCAGGGGGGTACTTGCCAAAAAGAATTTCTAATGGTTTTGCCGGGTTGGCAGCGTGGCTTGCCCTTCGACCCGCTAACGAAAAACTTGCTTCGCCTCTAATATCATCCATAGCCCAACTGGGACCCGACCAGTGACCAACAAACCCTTCATGCCCGAAGCCGAGACTGCCCATCTCACGCAGGTCTACGCCGATGCGCGCGTTATTCTTGAGTATGGCTCTGGTGGATCGACGCGCGTTGCTGCGGCCATGCCGGGCAAATTCATCATGAGTGTGGAATCCGATCTCGATTGGACCCGCGGCTTGCGGCGCGATCTGGCGGGTGCGGCGTCTCCGGTGATCTTGCACCATGTCGACATCGGGCCGACGGGGCCGTGGGGCCGTCCGTTGAGTGATGATAAGTGGCGGGCGTACCATCGCTATCCCAACACGGTGTGGGATCAAACCTGGTTTCGCCAGCCAGATGTCGTCCTGATCGACGGGCGCTTTCGGACGGCTTGCCTTGCTGCAGTGATGCTGCGCACCAGCCGCCCGGTGAAAGTGCTGTTCGATGATTACGGTGTGCGTGAGAAATATCGTCTGGTCGAAAAGGTCATCAAGCCATCGCAAACCATCGGCCGGATGGCTGAATTCACGGTTTTGCCGGGTGCCACATCGCAAGCAGATTTGGGCTTTCTGATTGAGCAATTTTTCGAGATGACGGTCCATGGCGAAGGCGAAGCGGCCTATCGGCTTCCCGAGTCTGCGTCATAACCACGAGGGGAAATGCGGCCGTTATTGGGCCGCGCGCTGGCCGGTTGTAATCGTTCTGCAATTCAAGGATAGCCGCCACGGTCGGCCCGTTTGACCCGATGGCCGTAAAAGGATAAAGCATGTCGCAGTCTCCAGAGCCGAAATTGCCCGCGGGAAAAGGCGGCTACACCAGCCAAGCGCTCGATATTCTCGGGCGAGAAATCCTCAACCCGGCAGCCAGTTGGACGCCGTTCTGGAAACCGCGCTTTGTCGCGGCTTCGCCTGCGCTTGTCCACCTGCCGTTCCTGTTCTGGCTGATGGAAAACCACGCGCCGCAGCGCGTGGTGCAGCTTGGTGTCGGCGATGGCGTTGCCTATCTGGCACTGTGTCAGGCGGTCGATAAGCTTGGCCTCAATGCTGCCTGTCGCGGCATTTCATTGTTCGGCGGGCAGGAGGCCAACCCCGAAGCTGCCGCTCATAATGCTAAAATGTATGAAGATTTCTCAGTCCTTTCGACCGAAGAGCTGGCGACCGCCAATCGGCATTACCGCAAAGGGGGCATCGACCTGTTGGTCATAAACACGCCGCTTGGTGCCGACATTGCTGGCGTATTAGCTGACAAGTGGAACAGATTGATGTCGGATCGCGGCCTTATCGTGGTGCTCGACAGCACGGCGAAGATGACGGAGGAGGGCGCTAAAGTTTGGCTCACTCCCTTGCTCGATACCTGCCCGGCAATCGAGCTTGAACAGGGAGAAGGTCTGCTTGCGCTGACGGTCGGGCCCGATCAGGATGGCCGGATCAGTCGGCTTGCCGATCTTGAACTGGGCATGGCCGGCTATCGTGAAGCGCGTCAGGTCTTTCAAACTCTGGGTGACAGGATTGTTGCGGGTCACTCTGCTGAAGAGCTGCAAGCTGCGCTTGAGGTCAAAAGCTCTTCCCTCACCGATTCGCAAAATCAACTGTCACATATCCAGCAGGAATTAGCCAAGGCACGCGCTGCGGAAGACAATGCGAACGAAGAATTGGCGCGGGTTCAGGCGCGAAGCTTCGATCTGGAGAATGAACGGTCTGAACTGGCGGCGAAACTAGCCGAGGCGGCTCGTGCGCGGCGCGAGCTGGATGAGCAGCTATCCGCAGAACGGGAACGTCACAGCGCCGAACTCGCCGCGAAGATCGCTGAGACGCAGACGGTGGAGGCTGATCTCCAGAAGTCCCAAACCGCGCGCGCCGAGCTCGAGACGAAGCTAGCCGAGGCGGAGGCTGCGGCGAGCAACCTTGAGGAAAGCCTCGCAAAGGCGCGGGAGGCTGAGGAACAGACCGCGATCCTTGCAGCGCAGCAAGCAGATGCGGCCCGCATCGAACACGAAAAGATTATTGCCCTTGTCGAGCATCGCCTTGCCGAAAGCGAGGCTGCTCTGGCCAAGGCGGATCGTGCGCGGCGCGAGTTGGAGGAGCAGCTATCCGCCGAACAGGAACGTCACAGCATCGAACTGGTGGCGAAACTGGCCGAGGCGGAGGCTGCGGCGAGCAACCTTGAGGAAAGCCTCGCAAAGGCGCGGGAGGCTGAGGAACAGACCGCGATCCTTGCAGCGCAGCAAGC